>JAFAFN010000451.1 GCA_023423475.1 Actinomycetes bacterium
GTCTTCGACCCCGGAGCATCGAGGGTCGCCCCGGCCCACTCCGGGGAGTCCGAGGTCGAGCTGGACACGCTCGGCGTCGCGTCGGCTGCCTCGCACATGGTTCCGGCGACCTCGCCCGAGGCGCCAGTCCACTCGCCGGAGAGGCTCGACGGTGCGTCCGACGGTCAGGTGGGCGACGACGATGCCGACGACGAGTTCGACCACCTGTTCGGAGCGACGCAGTTCCGTCCGGTGTCGGCAGCGGGACTCGACGATCCGGACCAGGCCGACGTCCACCCGTCCGGACCGCTCGGTGCCGTGACCGTCGGCGTTGCGGATGCTGGTGCAGCGGTCATCGGCGCCGACTCGTCCGAACCGCCTCTCGGCGATCACGACGGGATGACGATCAGCCTGGCCGAACTCCGGGCGCTCGCGGCGAACTCCGCAGTGACTCTCCCTCCCGCCGTCTCCGGCCAGATGGTGCACGCCGTGCAGTGTGTCGACGGCCACCTGAACCCGCCCTCCGCGGTGTCGTGCCGGGCTTGCGGGGTCGAGATCCCCGCGCAGGCCCATGCGAGTGTCCCGCGCCCCCGCCTCGGTCGGCTTGTGTTCTCCCACGGCGATGAGCGGGTGCTCGACCGACCGCTCCTGCTCGGCCGCTCGCCGAAGACCGATGGCCCGGTCGGAGCCGAACTGCCCGAACTGGTGGTGCTCCCGAGTCCGACGAAGGAGCTGTCGGGCACGCACCTCGAGGTCCGCCTCGAGGGGTGGCAGGTGGTCGTGGTTGATCGACGATCCACCAACGGCACCACGGTGCAGCTCCCGCTGACAGATCCACAGCGACTGCACCCGGGGGAGCCGTTCCCTATCGTCCCGGGTACCGTCGTCGACCTCGCCGAGGAGATCCAGTTCACCTTCGAGGTCGATCCGTGAGCCCGGCGCGGGTGCCGATGACTCCGCCGACCCTTCCGGGTTTCGATCATCTGCGCCTGCTCGGAACCGGCGGCTACTCGGACGTCTTCCTCTACGAGCAGCAGATGCCGCGACGTGAGGTCGCCATCAAGGTGCTGCTCACCGACTCCTTGGGCCCGGCTGGCCGCCAGCAGTTCCACGACGAGGCCAACGCGATGGCGGCGGTGTCGACGCACCCCTACATCGTGACGGTCTTCCACGCCGATGTGAGTTCGGACGGCCACCCGTACCTGGTGATGGAGTACTACCCGCGGCAGAACTACAGCGTTCGTGCCCGCAGCGAGCAACTGCCCGTCGCCGAGGTGCTCCGGGTCGGCATCCAGGTCGCGAGCGCTGTCGAGACGGCGCACCGTTCAGGGCTGCTGCATCGCGACATCAAGCCGGCGAACATCCTGACGAGCGCCTACAACCGCCCCGGTCTCACGGACTTCGGGATCGCGACCTCAGCCACGGGTGACCACGAGGCCGAGGGGATGTCGATCCCTTGGTCGCCGCCCGAGGTGGTCGACGGTTCGGCTCCAGGTGACGCGACCGCCGACGTCTACAGCCTGGCAGCGACGGTGTACACGCTCCTCGCCGGCCGTTCCCCCTTCGAGGTGCTCGGCGGGTCGAACAAGAGCCTTGACCTCGTCGCGAGGATCAGCGCTGGCGACCCTCCGCTGACGGGTCGGCGCGACGTCCCCGAATCGCTCGAACGGGCATTGCGCCACGCGATGGATCGCAGCCCGAGCGGCCGGCCGCCGTCAGCGCTCGACTTCGCCCGCCTGCTGCAGAGCGTCGAACAGGAGCAGGGCTGGTCCCCCACGGCGATCGAGATCAGCGAGGATCCGCGCGACGTACGGAGCCGGGAGACGACTGATCCCACCGGGGCCCCGGTCGGGGACGACGGCACCCGTCTGAAGTCGCCGACCGTGATCGATTCCCAGCGTCCGCCTCCCGCCGGGCGGGCACCTGGCTCCACCAGCGCCGTCGCGAGCGACATGACCCTGGCCAGGGGCGCCGGGGTCGGGACCGGGCCGATCATCGCAGGGGTCGGTTCCCGCCCCGTCGGGCTCTCCGGTCACGCGGGACCCCGTCCCGTACGGCCCATGCCGAGTGCAGCGGTCGAGCCGGTCGCGTCTGACCAGTCAGCTCCGATCGCCGAGCGTCACGACGCTGTCGATCCGGGGCCGCGTCGTCGGATCGACCTGCGTGCCGTCGCTGCCGGTGCGGCGGTCCTGGTCCTGTTGCTGGGAGGGCTCGCCGCGCTCCGTGCCGTGATGGGCGACGGTGGGGTGGCCGACGACCCGGTCGCAGAGACCGAACCGACGTCGAACACGCTGCCTCCAGCCGGTCTGGGGCGCTCGGCGGCACCCACCGAGGTCGTCGTCACCCCCGGCGACGGCGAGGTGACCGTGGCATGGGAGTACCCCGGCGACACCGTGGACTCCACCGTCTTCGTGGTTCGCGAGATGAACAGCGGCGCCGAGGTCGGGCAGGTGACCGGAGCGCGCACGCTGTCGGGTCCGATGCCGGAGGGCGCGACCTGCGTGACCGTGCAAGCGAAGGTCGACGGACGTCGGGCTTCGGAACCTGCTGATGCGAAGGGCTGTCAGTGACGAGCTACTGGCAAGAGGAAGTGGGACGATGACGCTCAAGGTCGACTTCTGCGGTGAGCACCACGTGGTGCCCGACGACGGATGGCTCACGATCGGACGGGAAGGGGACATCGTCATCGACGACAACCTCTACCTGCACCGGCGGTTCCTCCAGGTGGGCAGTACCGAGGGCCTCTGGTGGATCGTCAACATCGGCGATCAGCTCGCTGCCACGGTCGCCGATGCTGAAGGGCGGGTGCAGGCCTGGCTTGCTCCCCAGGCCCGTCTGCCGGTGGTGTTCTCCCACACCGTCGTACGCTTCACCGCTGGGCCGACGACCTACGAGTTCGACCTCCATCTCCAGGACGCGGTGTTCTCCGAGCCGGTTTCGATGCCGGAGACCAGCGGCGAGACGACCGTCGGACCGATGCCGTTCACCTACGACCAGCGCATGCTGGTCGTCGCACTCGCGGAGCCCGTGCTGCGTCAACACAGCAAGGGATCGAGCTCGGTGCCCAGCTCCGCGGAGGCAGCGGCCCGTCTGGGATGGACAACGACCAAGTTCAACCGAAAGCTCGACAACGTCTGTCAGAAGCTCGCCAAGATCGGTGTCCAAGGCCTGCACGGGGCACCGGGTGAGTTGGCGAGCAATCGCCGCGCACGCTTGGTCGAGTACGCGATCGCCGTCCGACTCGTCACGGCAGATGACCTGGTGATGCTCGACCCCGAGTGACCCACCCTGGGGCGATCCGGGGGAGTGCTCCCCATGTCGCTTCTAGGGGGCCAGCGTCAGGATGACGGTGGGCAGTTCCCCACGATCGAGAAGTAGCTGTTGCTGATCGTGTCAACTACTGCCTACCCTGCTGGCGTTCGTTGCGACAGCGGGTGATGGGAGCACCGCAGTCGTAGAGCGGCGGACGTGAGGGAGAGGAAGGATACCCGTGGCTGTTGCGGGTCAACAGGTGGATGAGTCCTTGCCGTGTATCGGTCTGGCCCCGGGAGAAGCGCTGGACAGGGTCCTACGGGCGGTCGCGTCCGACGGTTCGTATCGAACCGTGCAGGTGGCCCCCGACCGCGTCCAGTTCGCTCGCACGTTCCGTCCCACCTGGGCGATCGTGGCGGGTGTCGCGACGATCTGGATCGCTCTGCTCGGGTTCCTGTTCTTCTTCGTCTCGACGACGGAGACCTGCGTCGCCACCGTCGAGTCCGATCACGCCGGCACTCGAATCCGCCTGCACGGCCGGTTGACCGCCGCCACGCTCGGGCAGATCCGAGCGGCTCTCCGGGCCGACCAGGCTGGCGCCGCTTCGTCAGCCCCGGGTATCGGCACGCCAGTTCCTGCCGCTCCGGTCCCAGCAGCGCAGGTTTCCGCAGCGCCAGTCAGCCTGCCGGCGTCGGTCGTGGCCGAGGCGCCGGTCGCTGTCGCCCCTGCACCGGTCATCCCGGTTCCGCCGGTCGCCACGCCGGTGCCGCTGCTCGTTCCGCCACCGGCTCCCTCGGCTACACAGCTCTCCCCGACGCCAGCGTCCCCGGCCGTTCCCAACCCGGCGCAGCCGGCGCCTTCGAATGCCGATCCCGGAGAAGACCACACGATCGTGGTCTCCCGCACGGTGACGGGAGTGTCCATCCGCTTGGACGATGGCCGGGTCATTGCCCTTACCGACTCGCTCGTGATCGGGCGGGACCCTGAAGGTCCCGACGCTGTGGCGGTCGATGACCCGGGTCGCTCGGTGTCGAAGACCCACGTGGGGCTGTCGCTCAGGGGTGGCAGGGTCGGTGTCACCGATCTGCACTCCACCAATGGAGTTCGCGTCGATCGTGGCGATGGTACGTCGGAGCAGCTCGTCGTGGGGGTCGAGGTCACCATCGGCGACGGCACCGTGGTCCACTACGGCGACCGCAACCTCGTGGTGAGCGTGCCGGTGTTCGGCGGGGCCCTCTGATGGCGTCGCTTCTCTCGCCCGCTGTGGCGGCGACCTCCCGTGTGAGGACCGTGATGTCTTCCGGGATCCGGTCCGGTTGGACACGTCTGCGGGGCAACCCCCGCGGCTCGAGCAGCAACGCCGTGCTCGCGGTTGCAGTCGTCGGCGTCATCGTCGCCGTCTTCCTCGCCGAAGGCATGCGGGCCACCTCCTACGACCTCGAGAACGCCTCGGTCTGGGTCACACGGAAGAACGACCTGGGACGTATCAACACGCAGGTCGGCCAGCAGGATGCCGGCGAGCGGATGAGCGAGCTCGGCGAGGACATGCAGGTCGTGCAGGATGGCGCGTTCGTCGCGGTCGGGGCCGACGGGCAGTGGAACCAGGTGCTCGTCGAGAACCTCGGCACCGCGGACCCGGTGGCGATGGCGGGGAGCACGACGGTCCAGGCCGCCGGTGGCACCGTCGCGATCCACGACACAGCTGGCGGCAGCCTTCGGGTGGGCGCGACTGATGAGTTCGAGACGATCGCCGGCACATTTGGCACAGAATCGGACACGGAGGGTGATACCGACGCCGACGACCCTGCGGGCGACGACCTGCCACAGGGCGACGGGCCGGGCCCGGCGCTCGATGTCGGCCCGGACGCCTCGGTCGAAGTCGCTCGGAACGGTCGCGTCGGTGCGCTCTCCAACGACGGCACACTCGTCGTCGTCAACCGGAACGGGACCGAGCGCTCACGTGAGCAACTCGACATCGATTCCGGCGCTCAACTGTCGTTCGTCGGCGACGAGCCGGTCGTGCTCGACGGCGCGTCGGTCGTCCTGCCGAACGGCGAGCGTGTCGAGGTGCCCGGCACCGGACACCAGCTGCAGCTGACGGGAGACCGGGCGGACCGAGTGCTGGTCGCATCCGAGGAAGCCCTCTGGTCGATCCCGCTCGAGGGGGGCACGGCGACATCGCTGACCGGCACGGAAGATGTGGCCACGACGCCCGGATCAGCTCGACCGGTCACCATCGCCGGCTGCACCTACGCCGCATGGGCGGGTTCGGAGCCAGCAGTGCTGCACCAGTGCGGGGACCAGCTGCAGGTGTTCCCCCTGGGCGAGGTCGCCAAGGACCTCCAAGGCGATGGGCTCATCTTCCGCGTGAACCGCGACAGCGTCGCCCTGAACGACGTGGACAGCGGGACAGTGCTCCTGATCGACGAGGACGGCTACGTCGTCGCGCAGGACTGGGAGGTGCTGGACGAGAAGGACAACGACGACGAGGACGAAGATCGCTCCGACGAGCAGCTCCAGCAGCTCGATCCTGAACAGGACAACGTCCCCCCGGTGGCGGAGGACGACTCCTACGGCGCTCGACCGGAACTCCCGACGATCGTCACGCCCCTCGACAACGACAGTGACGCGAACGCCGACTCGCTGACGATGGAGCTCGTCG
>JAFAFN010000468.1 GCA_023423475.1 Actinomycetes bacterium
GGTCGAACGTCTACTCCAAGGTGGTCGTCGACCTGAGCACCCACGACGTGGGTGGCATCACCGAGCTGGACGTGCGCCTCGCGACGAGGATGAACGTGCTCGCCGGCAGCTGACCGCCGGTCGCGAGGGGCCTGCCACGGACAGTGAATGGGGTTCAGACTCATTGTTCGGGGGCGCCTCCCGTGCGTAACCTCACGGCCATGTTGCGTTCAGGTGGGTGGGGGAAGGGGCGGTCGCGAGTGCTCGCGGGCGTCGTCGCAGTGGCCGTCACGGCCGGTCTCGCGGGTGCGTGCACGCCCCCGCCGTCGGACCCGGGGAGCCCCCCGACCACACTCGCGCCGCTGCCCGAACCCCCCGGCAGCTTCTCGGTGCTCACCTACAACGTCGCCGGCCTGCCCCAGGGCATCTCCGGCGGCAACCCGGAGAAGCACCACCCGCTGATCAGCCCGCTCCTGAACGCCTACGACGTGGTGCTCACCCAGGAGGACTTCGACTGGTGGGTCCCCGTCGCCGGCCTGCTCGACTTCGCGAACTACCACACCCGGCTCCGGGCCTCGGCCGAGCACCCCTACCGCAGCGACCGCCACCCCGGCCCGGCCGCGGTTGGCATCGACCCGTCGTCGCGTGGCCTGCTCGTCGGTGACGGGATCGGTCTCATGTCGAAGTACCCGCTCGCCGGCGAGCGCCACCACGCGTGGACGGGCTGCTTCGGTGGCGCCCTGCCCGACGGCGGCGCGGCGGACTGCCTCGCGATGAAGGGCGTCCGGATGATGACGATGACGCTCGGCGACGGTCGTGAGGTCGACGTCTACAGCCTGCACGCCGAGGCCGGTGGCACCGCCCGGGACCAGTGGCTCCAGGAACGTGACTTCGAGGAGCTCGCCGACTTCATCGCCGAGCGTGGGCCGGACCGGGCGGTCGTGCTCGGTGGTGACACCAACCTCCACACCAGCGACCACCCCGACGGCAGCAACGGAGCCGACACGGTCATCTGGGACCTGTTCCTCGAGGCGACCGGCCTGACCGACGTCTGCACGCAGCTCAGCTGCGAGGAGACCGGCAGCATCGACAAGTTCGCCTACCGCAGCAGCTCGACGGTGTCGCTGGACGCCACGTCGATCGACTTCCCACGCGAGCGCTTCTCGGTCGACGGCGAGGACCTCAGCGACCACCCGCCGGTCGTCGCCACCTTCGACTGGGACGCTCCGACGCCGACCTGAACGGCCGGCCGCAGCGGGTCAGGACGGCAGTTGGTCAGAAAGGCAGGGGGTCAGGCGGGGGCGGGCTCGCCGGCCTCCGCGATGCCCTGGGCGAGCGTGTTCCAGCTCAGCGTGGCGCACTTGATGCGCACCGGGAACTTCACCACGCCGCGCAGCGCCTCGAGGTCGCCCAGCGGAAGCGATGCTGCATCGTCGGCGGGCTCGACGTCGCCGCCCTCGAGGCCTTCCTCGTGGATGGACATCATCGACTTGAAGGACCGGGTGAGGTCCTCGATCTCGCCGACGGTCCGGCCCTTCACCGCGGCGGACATCATCGATGCCGACGACTGGGAGATCGAGCAGCCCTGGCCGCCGATGCGGATGTCGGTGACCACGGCGTCGTCGCCCTTGGACGCGTCGTCGAGGTCGAGGTAGATCACGATCTCGTCACCGCACAGGGGGTTGAACCCCTCGACGCGCGTCGCGGGAGGAGTCGCCAGCTCGCCACGGTTCCGGGGGCTCCGGTAGTGGTCGAGGATGATCTCGCGGTAGAGGTCTTCAAGGCCCGACATCGGTGCCCTCCCTTGCAGTGCAGCAGTGAAGTCTAGACGGTGGCTCAGAAGGCGAAGAAGTCGCCGGCCGACTCGAGCGCATCGCCCAGCGCGTCGATGTCGGCCTCGTCGTTGTACACGTACCACGAGGCCCGAGCGGTCGCTCCGACGCCGAGCACACGCATCAACGGCTTCGCGCAGTGGTGACCCGGACGCACGCACACGCCGTGCTGGTCGAGCACCTGGGACAGGTCGTGCGGGTGCAGGTCGCCGAACGCGAAGCTCATCACACCGCCCCGCTCCGCGGGCTCGTCGGGCCCGTAGATCGTGAGGCGGTCCCCGAAGCGATCGGTCAGCGACCGCAAGGCGTAGGCCGTGAGGGCGACCTCGTGGCGACGTACTGCGTCCATGCCGAGGCGGTCGAGGTAGTCGATCGCCGCGCCCAGGCCGACGGCCTCGGCGATGGGCGGTGTGCCGGCCTCGAACTTGTGCGGCACGTCCGCGGGGGTGAAGCCGTCGAGCGTCACGTCGAGGATCATCCCGCCGCCGCCCAGGAACGGCGGCATCGACTCGAGCAGGGCCTTCGGTGCCCAGAGCACGCCGATGCCGGTCGGGCCGAGCATCTTGTGGCCGGAGAAGGCGAGGAAGTCGGCGCCGAGCGCGTGCACGTCGGTCGCGACGTGGGGCACGTACTGGCAGGCGTCGACGCACACGAGCGCGCCCGCTGCGTGCGCTCGGTCCGCGAGCTCGCGCACCGGTGTGATCGTGCCGACGACGTTCGACATCGCCGAGATCGACAGGAGCTTCACGCCGTCGATCAGCTGGTCGAGGTCGGTGAGGTCGAGCCGTCCGTCAGCGGTCAGTGGGATCCAGCGGATCTCGATGTCGCGTTCGGCCGCGAGCTGCTGCCACGGGACGATGTTGGCGTGGTGCTCGAGCTGGGTCAGCAGCACCGCATCGCCGGGTCCCAGGTTCGCAGCGCCCCAGCTGCGTGCGACCAGGTTGATCGACTCGGTCGCGTTCTTCGTGAAGACGATCTCGTCGGGGTCGGCCACACCGATGAAGCGGGCGACCTTCGCCCGTGCTGCCTCGAGGGCGTTGGTCGCCTCTTCTGCGAGCGTGTACGCCGCACGGTGCACGTTGGCGTGGGTCGTCTCGTAGTAGTGGTCCATGGCCCGCATGACCTGCAGGGGCTTCTGCGAGGAGGCTGCGGAGTCCAGGAACACCAGGCGCGAGTCCCGGATCCGGCGGTCGAGGATCGGGAAGTCGGCCTTGATGAGCTCGACGTCGAGGTCGTCGCCAAGGGTGTCGGTCAGCGCCATGCGTCGAACCCCTCGGCCTCGAGCCGCTCGGCCAGCTCGGGGCCGCCGGAGTCGACGATGCGCCCGTCCACGAGGATGTGCACGTGGTCGGGGGTCAGGTGGTCGAGCAGACGCTGGTAGTGCGTGATCACCAGCATGCCGAGGTCGGTGCGGTCGGCCCTGACCTCGTTGACGCCGCTCGCGACGATCCTGAGCGCATCGATGTCGAGTCCGGAATCGGTCTCGTCCAGGATGGCGAGCTCTGGCTCGAGGATGGCCATCTGGAGGATCTCGTTGCGCTTCTTCTCGCCGCCCGAGAAGCCCTCGTTGAGGAAGCGGTCCGCGAAGGCCGGGTCCATGTCGAGGCGCTGCATCCAGTCCATCATCGCCAGACGGATCTCGAGCACGGAGAGGTCGATGCCCTTGCGCTCGGAGAGCGCCTGACGCAGGAACTGACGAACCGAGATGCCCGGGATCTCCTGGGGGTACTGGAACGCGAGGAAGATGCCGGCCTTGCCACGGATGTCGGCGGTCCAGTCGGTGATGTCCTCGCCCTTGTACTCCACGGTCCCCGAGGTGGTGACGTACTCGGGAGAGCCCATGAGCGTGCTCGCCAAGGTGGACTTCCCCGAGCCGTTCGGGCCCATGAGTGCGTGCACCTCACCCGCTCCGACGCTCAGCGAGACCCCGCGGAGGATCTCGGCGTCGGGCTGCGCGGAGGGAGCGACGTGCAGGTCCTCGATGCGGAAGAGGGGAGGGGCCGGGGTCGATCCGGTCCCGGGGTTCGTGTCGGCGGCGGCCATGACGACCAGTCTATTTCCACTACCCACGTAGTGGAAATAGGTGGGAACGGGCCGTTGGTCACGTGGACAGGGGCAGGAAGGAGTTGACTCCGACTATTCCTACTTGTTCAATGGGAAACCTCGCCTTCCGATGGTCGGGGGTGTCGGATCGAAGCGGAGGCCCGGGGTGGAACGACTGATCGTGTTCGTCGTGGCCGGCTTCGTGGCCCAGCTCATCGACGGCTCGCTCGGCATGGGGTTCGGCGTGATCGGGACCTCGGTGCTCGTCGCCGCAGGCGCCTCCGCTGCTGCGGCGTCGGCGGTCATCCACGCGGCCAAGGTCGGCACCGCGATGGTCTCGGGTGCGAGCCACTGGCGCTTCGGCAACGTGCACTGGCGCACCGTGGCACTGCTCGGCGTGCCGGGCGCCATCGGGGCCTATGCCGGTGCGACGTTCCTGGCCTCGGTCGACGGCAAGGACTTCGCACCGATCACCGCCGGCATCCTCTTCGTGCTCGGTGGCTACATGCTCGCCAGGTTCGCCTTCGGCATGACCCGCACCGCGGCCGATCCGTCGCACCTGAAGCCCCGATTCCTCGTGCCGCTCGGCGCCGTCGGCGGGGTCGTGGACGCGATCGGTGGCGGGGGATGGGGTCCGGTCACCACCCCGACGCTGATGACCGTCGGGAAGATGGAGCCCCGCAAGGCGATCGGCTCGGTCTCGCTGTCGGAGTTGCTCGTCGCGCTCGCCGCGAGCGTCGGCTTCCTGACTCACCTCGGTGCCGAAGAGGTCGACTGGGCGCAGGTCGGCGCGCTGCTCGCCGGCGCCGTGGTGGTCGCCCCGTTCGCCGCGTGGGTGGTGAAGGTGCTGGCGCCGCGGGTGCTGGGCACGGTCGTCGGTGGACTGATCGTGGTGCTCAACGCCCGGACGATCCTGCTCGCCATCGGGACACCGGGATCCGTCAGGGTCGTGGCGCTCGTCGCCCTGTTCGCCGGCTCGGTGGTGCTGGTGCTGCGCAGCATCCGTCTGGCCTCCGAGGAGTCGAAGACGATCGAGCTGCTCGAGTCCGAGCGCTCACCAACCGCGGTCGATCCACTCCTGTAGCTGGGGGGACTCGGCGCCGATCGTCGTGTCGTCGCCGTGGCCGGGCATGACGATCGTGTCGGCGGCGAGCGGGGCGAAGAGGCGCCGCTCGAGCGACGTGATGATCGTCGCGAAGTCGCCGCCCTCGAAGGTCGTGTTGCCCGGGCCGCCGGGGAAGAGCGTGTCGCCGCTGAACAGCAGCGGCTTCCCTTCGACCGAGAAGCACATCGAGCCAGGGGTGTGGCCCGGCGTGTGGATCGTCCGCAGGCGGAGGCGCCCGACGTCGATCACGGTGTCGTCCTCGATGATCTCGTCGTAGGTGTCGAGCATTGCCGCGTCCTGCGAGGTGACGCCGACCGAGTAGCCCGCGTCGCGCAGCTCTGGCACCGCCTGGATGTGGTCCCAGTGGCCGTGGGTCTCGAGCACGCGGCGCACGCCGAGCGAGCTCGCGAGCTCGAGCAGCCGCTCGTGCTCGTTCGCGGCGTCGATCAGCACGGCATCGCCGGTGTGACGGCAGCGCAGGACGAAGACGTTGTTGTCCATCGGTCCGACGACGACCTTGTGGATCTCGAGGTCGGTGTCGGCGTGGTGCAGCGTCGAGCTCGCGTCGCTCATGGGACCAGTCTCGCGCTTCGGGTGAGCCCTGGGCTCAGACCAGACCGACGACGACCGGCACGTTGGAGTTGGTGGTGGTGCCGTCACCGAGCTGGCCGGAGGAGTTGTAGCCCCAGCAGCTGACCGTGTCGTCGGCGAAGATGGCGCAGGTGTGCGACGGACCCGCCGCGATGTCGATCGGATCCTCGAGCCCCTGCACCTGCACGGGCGTGAACGAGGAGTCGTTCGAGCCGTTGCCGAGCTGACCGCTGCCACCGTTGCCCCAGCACCGGACGACGTCGCTCGCGACGCACGTGTGGTAGGTGCCGCCGGTGATCCGGGTGGCGTCGGTGATGCCGGGCGTCGCGACCGGCACCGCCCGGGCGGTCGTGGTCCCGTCGCCCAGGTTGCCGGCGCCGTTGTAGCCCCAGCAGCGGTCCGTCCCGTCCGCGAGCACCGCGCAGCTGTACCAGTCGCCGGTCCCGATCGAGGTGGCGGTGGTGATGTCGGCGACCGTCACGGGAGCCGAGGAGCGGTTGCCGGACACCAGGTCGTCGCCGAGCTCGCCGTTTCCGTTGTTGCCCCAACAGCGGATGGTGCCGTCGCCGATGAGCGCGCACGTCTGCCCTGAGCCCGCCGCGAGCTCGACGGCGCCGGTGAGCCCCGTCACGTCGGTCGGGGTGAGCGAGTCCCAGAAGGTCCCGTTGCCCATCTGACCGGAGTCGCCACGACCCCAGCACTTCGCGGCACCACCGGTGACGAGCACGCAGCTGTGCAGCGGCCCCACCGCGAGATCGATGGCGCCGGTGACACCGGCGACGGTGGCCGGGGTCGTGCGGTCCTGGTAGAT
Source organism: Actinomycetes bacterium (assembly GCA_023423475.1). Lineage (GTDB taxonomy): Bacteria > Actinomycetota > Acidimicrobiia > Acidimicrobiales > Microtrichaceae > JAFAFN01. The sequence continues at coordinate 6,362 of JAFAFN010000468.1, forward strand.
GCCGGCGCCGACCTGGCCGTAGTGGCCGTTGCCCCAGCACTTGATCGTCCGGTCGGTCAGCGTGGCGCACGCGTGCTCCATGCCGGCCTCGATGTGCGTGGCGTTCGTGATGCCCGTGCTCACGGGCGTGGGGCTGTTGGTCGTCGTGCCGTTGCCGAGCTGGCCACGGTTGTTGCGGCCCCAGCAGCTGACGGCGCCGTCGGTGAGCGCGCAGCTGAACTGCTCTCCTCCGGCGACCTCGGCGGTCCCGACGCTCAGGGGTGGCAGCGTCGTGGTGGTCGTCGACGTCGTGGTGGTCGACGCGGTCGTGGACGTGGTGGTGGGTGCCACCGTCGTGGTGGTCGTCGGGCGCGGCGGCTGGGGGAGCGGGGCGACCTTGACGTCCTCCCCCCGGTTCATCCGTGCGTACTCGTCGACGGTCATGAGCGGGGTCCACCGCCCGTCCTTGCACATCAGCACGTAGGCGCCGTCGGTGCCGGAGGCGTTGCCGTCGGCGGCCGGGGTGCAACGGGTCCACATCGTGACGCCGGTCTGGCATGCGGACAGTCCGGCCGCGATGACGAGGGCGGCGAGCAGCGGGAGGATCGAACGCTTCATGATCTTGCGATCGGCCGGTCGGCCGCCGAGTTAACAAAATTCCTACGGCGAGTCGGAGGGGTCCCGGTGGTGGTCGGCGATCGCCACGCCGAGTGCGTGCATCGCCCGACGCAGGTCCGGTGGGCCGAGCACCTCGACGCCGTCGCCGAGCGCGATGAGCTGCGAGCTCGCGACCTCGTCGCTCTCGACATCGAGCTCGACCCGCCGCCAGCCGTCCCCGTCGGGTGCTCCTGCCGCCTCGAGCGCCCGCGCCGCGGCGCCCTGACTCGTGAACTGCCCCAGCCGACGCTGCGCGCTCGGCGAGAGTCGCAGGGTGCAGGTCGATCGCAGGATGCTGCGGTCGAAGTCGAGCGACGATGCAGCCCACCACGTGCCCAGATCGAACGACTCGGGGCGGACGGCGGCCTCGTCCCGGAGTCGGCACGCCTGGATGCGGCCGACGCGGTACGTCCTCACCGAACCCCGGTGCGCGGCGACCAGGTACCAGGTGCCCGCCTTGAGCACGAGGCCGAGCGGGTCGACGCGACGCCGAACGACGCGGTCGCTCCTGCGGTACTCCAGGTCGACCCGGCGCCCTGACCAGACGGCCTCGGCGACCTCGGGCAGGTGCTCGGTGGTGTCGGGTCGATGGAACCAACCGGGCAGGTCGACGTGCAGCCGGGACTCGATGCGAGCGGCGTGTGCGGCCAGCTGCGGTGGCAGCGTGGCGCGCATCTTGAGGTTGGCCGACATCGCGACCGCACCCAGGCCGAGCTCTGCCGCTGCGGTCGGGAGGCCGGCGAGGGGGAGTGCGGCGAGCTCGTCGCCGGTGAGCGCCTCGACCCTGCTCGTCCAGCCGGGCAGGATCCGGATGCCGCCGCCGGGACCGGACTCGGTCCACAACGGCACACCGGCGATCTGGAGGGCATCGACGTCGCGGTAGATGGTGCGGACCGACACCTCGAGTCGCTCCGCGAGCTCGGCCGCGGTCCAGTGGTCGCGCTGCTGGCAGAGCATGAGGAGAGCCATGAGGCGGGACGCTCGCATCCCCGTCGACGGTACCTCCGAGTACCTGACAGCTTCTGTCAGGGATGATGGTCGAAGATGGCGGACATGGAGAACTCGCCCGTGTCCTGGTCCACCATCGAGTCCGATGTCCCCGAGCTCGCCGCTGCCGTGCTCGCCCGGTTCACGGTGACGAAGCACCACGTGCTCGCGACGCTCCGCTCCGACGGCGCGCCGAGGGTGAGCGGCACCGAGGTCCCGCTCGTCGACGGCGACCTCTGGTTGGGGTCCATGCCGGGCGCGCTCAAGGCGCGCGACCTCCAGCGCGACGGCCGGTTCGCGCTCCACTCGAACCCGGGCGACGGCTCGATGGAAGGTGGTGACGCCAAGTTGAGCGGTGTCGCGGTCGAGGTCGTCGACGAGGACGAGATCCGCCGCATCGTCGAGGTGATCGGCGCGCCGCCGGGACCGCTGCACCTGTTCCGTCTCGGCATCGACCTGGTGGTGTGGTCCGAGGTCGATGAAGCCGCGGGAAAGATGCTCATCTCGTCGTGGCGGCCCGGTAGGGGGCTCGTCGTCGACGAACGCTGAGCTCGGCGATCAGGTCGTCGGGTGCTCGACCTGGATGCTCGACTCGATCCGTCCGTCCGACAGGACGTCGATGCGGTCCGCGACCAGTGCGGCGTGGTCCCGGTCGCAGGCGGACAGCACCACCGCCAAGCCGTCGCGGCGAGCGGCCGCCCGGAGTCGCGTCACCAGGCGCGAGCGGTCGGTCTCGTCGAGATCGCGCAACGGGTCGACGAGCAGCAGCAACGGCACCTTGCGGTCGAGGGCGCGCTCGATCCGCTGGACGCGACGCCGGGTGGTGGACCCGGGCAGCACCCGACCGAACAGGCGGGCGACGACTGCAGGATCCGCCTCCGAACCGATGAGCACCCGGGAGCCGGAGACCAGCAGCGTGCCCTCGACACGGTGGTCCCGTCCATCGAGGGCCCGGACGAGCGAAGCGGTCGGTGCCGGGTCGCGACCGACGAGGGCCACCACGGTGCCGGGTCGGACGTCGAAGTCGATGCCGTGCAGCCCCTCGCCGTCGTGGTGGGTGCGGCGCAGGTTGCGCGCGTGCACGGCGAGGACCTCGGTCATGGCGGGATCGTAGCCAAAAGCCGAGCTAGTCGGTAGGGATTGGGGTCAAGTCGGTCGACGGGGCATCTCGGTGCTGACCACGTCGAACCCCAACGAGAGCGCGACCGGGATCTGGGCCGGGTCGAAGGTCAGGTAGGTGAGCGGTCGCGGCAACCGATCGGCCGCCGAGAGGTGCAGGGCGTCGGTGGTGCGCACCGGTTGTGTCCGCCCGATCTCGGCCGCCCGGTCGAGGCAGCGCTGGTCCACCGGCACGACGTTGATCCGTTCCCAGT
>JAFAFN010000473.1 GCA_023423475.1 Actinomycetes bacterium
AGGCCGAGTCGGAGTCGTGCCGCGACCTCTGCCGGCCCGAACGCGCCCTCTTCTGGCGCGGGCACGTCGCGGTAGTTGCCCTCCGGGGTGAACCACGCACCGACCGCGTCGAAGTCGCGGCGGAAGAGGTCCTCCCAGAATCGTTCGATCTGTGCGGCGCGGTCGTCGGACATCGTTGGAATCCCCCGGATGTGGTGTGGTCGCCTTCGGCGTGCGGGGCACCCTACCTGTGGTCGGTGACATGCTGTCCGGCGTGAGGAACGCTCGTCGTCGGGTCGCGGTCGTGGTGCTGGTCGTCGCAACGGCAGTCGTGGGCGCGGTCGGCTGCAGCCCCGGCGACGACCCCGCCAGCACGGGAGCGGACGGCCCCGGGGCGAGCGCCGAGGCATCCGGGGTCGACTACCTCGAGGATCCCTCCGAGGTGCCGAAGCTGCTGCGGGACCGGTTCGGCGAGGTGCCGTCGCTGCGCCGCCTCAACCTGAGCGCGGACTCGATCAGGGCACAGGTGCGTGATCCGGAGATCCCCGACAACCTGGGCGACTGGGTCTACCGGGACGGGGAGTGGACCTCGACGCCGGTGTCGGTGTCGGTCAACGAGATCGCCGAGTTCGACGACGTGACCTTCGTACCGGGAGCGATCGCGTGGGACAAGATCCCCGAGCTGGTCCAGGCCACCTACGACGGCGTCGAGCTCGAGGAGGAGGAGATCACCTCGGTCTCCTTCGACCGCATCGCGGGTGATCCGGTGCGCGTCTACATCGGTGTGTCCGGGCTGCGTGGGAACGGTCGACTGCTGGGTCTGGCCGACGGCACCGAGTACGACGTCGAGCGGAGCTGAGGAGTCCTCCCAGCCCAACGCCGCAACCGTCCCGAAAAACTGGACGTTCTCGGTGACTCCCGGTCAAGTGTCCCGTTTTTCGGGACGCGGTCCCTCAGGCCGGGTGGCCGTCACTCCCTCAGGCCGGGTGGCCGTCACTCCCTCAGCCGGGTGGCCGTCACTCCCTCAGGCCGGGTGGCCGGGCTCGATGTCCTCGGCGTCTCGCATGACCAGCGGCGCTTCGTCGGCACGCACCGCCGAACCGTCGTGCGGCGCGAGCAGGAAGCCCACGTGGTCGCCGCAGTCGAACTGGCGCAGCACCCGCCCGGCGAACCAGTCGAGACCTGCGATGACCGGCACACCGCCAGGTCCGTCGATCAGCTCGAGACCGTCGAACTTGTCGATCTGGTCACCCGTCGTCCCGCCGAAGCGCTCGGCCAGGTCGTGATCGCCTTCGCGCAGCACGTGCACCACCAGCACCGGCGACTCCTGGGCCACCGCGAACGTGTGGTTCTCCTTCGACAGCATCACCATGTGCCGCTCCGGCACGATGCTCACCTGCGCCGAGAAGCCCACCAGGCATCCCGCGCGTCGCCGAGGATCCGCTGCGGTCACGATCAGCATCGCCGGATCGGTGGATTCGATCAGGCGGTCGAAGACGGTGCGGTCAGCCATGACCCCAGCGTCGCGCGCTGCGCCGCTCCATGTGCGGCGCTCGCTAGCGTCTCGCCCGATGCAGGACGCCGAGATCATCAGTGCGGACTGGGTCGCGACCGTCGACCCGGAGGACCGGGTGCTGACCGACGCCGCGGTCGTGGTCGTCGACGGTCGGATCACCGCGGTCGGCGACCGGGCGACGCTGCTCACCGAGCACCCCGATGCCGACCACACCGCACTCGGCGCGCACCTGCTCGTCCCCGGCCTGGTCAACGCGCACACCCACCTCGGCATGACCATGTTCCGCGGGCTCGCGGATGACCGCGACCTGCAGAGCTTCCTCGATCGGCTCCTGCCCGCCGAGGCCCAGGTCGTCGACGCCGCTCGGGTCGGCGTCGCGACCCGAGCCGCTGCGCTCGAGAGCATCACCGGCGGGGTCACCTCGGCCCTCGACATGTACTACTTCGCCGAGGCGGGACTCGACGCGGCCGACGCGGTGGGTCTGCGGATGTTCGGCGGCCCGGTCCTGCTCGACCAGCCCGGCCCCGACGCACGACGCATCGACCATGCGGCGCGCTGGCTCGACCAGCGCGGCGCCCGCGACGGATGGCGCCCGATGCTCGGCCCGCACTCCACCTACCTCGCGTCGAGCGAACTGCTCGCGATGGTCGCCGAGCTGCGCGAGACCCACGACACGATCCTCCACACGCATGCATCCGAGACGCTGCACGAGGTCGACACGGTGCTCGAGCTGCACGGACGTCGCCCGGTCGAACAGCTCGACCACCTCGGGCTGCTCGGTCCCGACACGGTGCTCGCCCACGGCGTGCACCTGAACGACGCCGAGATCGACCGCATCGTGGTCACCGGTGCGAGCGTCGCGCACTGCCCGGCGTCGAACCTGAAGCTCGCCGCCGGCATCGCCCGGGTCCCGGACCTGCTCGCCGCAGGTGCGAACGTGGCGATCGGCACCGACGGTTCGGCGAGCTCGAACGACCTCGACATGTTCACCGCCATGCGACTCACCGCGCTGCTGCACAAGGGCATCTCGGGTGACCCGACGGCGACGCCCGCGCCCACCGTGTTGCGCATGGCGACGCTGCACGGCGCCCGGGCGCTCGGGCTCGAGGACGACCTCGGCTCGATCGAGGCCGGCAAGCTGGCCGACCTGGTCGCGGTCGACCTGGACCGGGCTCACACCCGCCCGGTGTACGACCCGGTCTCGACGCTGGTCTACGCGGCCGGCCGCGGGGACGTGACCAACGTGTGGGTCGGCGGGGAGCGGGTCGTCGCCGACGGTCGGGCGACGAGGGTCGACGCCGAACAGGTGGTGGCCGACCTCGAAGGACTCGCCGACGCGGTGCTCACCGCGACCGGCGACCGCCGTTGAGCTGACACGCCGTTCCGGCGGCGTCGCTGCGCGTCGCCAGCGTCGCGCGACGAGTGCGGTGTGCGCGTCGGCCGTTCCGGCGGCGTCGCTGCACAGCACTGTGGCTCGGCGACACCGGCGGTGTGCGCGTCCGCCGTTCCGTCGGCGTCGCTGCACCGCGCAGAGCGCACAGCGAGGATCGTCTGTGCACGCGGCGTGCTCCACCGCGCCGAGCGCACAGACGGAGCCCGTTGTGCTCAGTGCGCGTCCGGCCAGCGCGCTGTTTCGTCGACAAGCGGCGCGGGCGCCAGGGGCGTGGCCGTACATGCCACCGGCGCGCCACCCGACGCCAGCCTCCGAGGC
>JAFAFN010000547.1 GCA_023423475.1 Actinomycetes bacterium
GTGCTGCCCTCCGGGGCCGCACGACGCCTGTCGGGGGCGCTGCGTCGCACGCTGCGCTGAGCGACGCGACCGACGTCGGTACGGTCGCAGAGATCCGGACGAATCGGTCCGGGCGCACCGACGAAGAGGTCCGCCGACACCGACGTGCCGACGGACCTGTTCGAGATGGCTGGTCGGGCCCGCGAGGACCCGGTGGGACGATCAGTCCTCGTACTTGTCCGGCAGGTGGTGCGCGTCGACGAAGCGGACCGTGCCCGAGCGGGAGCGCATGACCAGCGACTGGGTCGTGATGCCACGACGGTCGTAGTGCACGCCCTTGAGCAGGTTGCCGTCGGTGATGCCGGTCGCGGCGAAGAAGCAGTTGTCGCTATCGACGAGGTCGTCGGTGGTCAGGACCCGGTCGAGGTCGTAGCCGCCGCTGATCGCCTGGGTGCGCTCGTCGTCGTCTCGGGGCCACAGGCGCCCGAGCAGCTCGCCGCCCATGCACTTGAGCGCGGCCGCCGCGATGACGCCCTCGGGGGTGCCGCCGATGCCGAAGAGGATGTCGACGCCGGACTCGGGGATCGCGGTGGCGATCGCCGCAGCGACGTCGCCGTCACCGATCAGACGGATCCGGGCGCCGGCCTCTCGCACCTCGGCGACGAGGTCGTCGTGGCGTGGGCGGTCGAGGATGGTCGCGGTGACCTCACGCACGTCGATGCCGCGAGCGGCGGCGACGGCCTTGAGGTTGTCGGCGACCGAGGCGTTGAGGTCGATCGAGCCGCGGGCCTCGGGCCCGACGGCGATCTTCTCCATGTACATGCACGGCCCCGGGTCGAACATCGTGCCCTTCTCGGACACGGCGATCACCGCGACGGCGCCGCCGCGGCCCTTCGAGGTGAGGGTGGTGCCGTCGATCGGATCGACCGCGATGTCCACCTGCGGGTCGGAGCCGTCGCCGACGACCTCGCCGTTGTAGAGCATCGGGGCCTCGTCCTTCTCGCCCTCGCCGATGATGACCGTGCCGGTCATCTGCACGGTGCCGAGGATGAGTCGCATGGCGTCGACCGCGGCGCCGTCCGCGCCGTTCTTGTCGCCCCGCCCGACCCACTTCGACCCAGCGATCGCTGCGGCTTCGGTGGTGCGGACGAGTTCCATGGCCAGGTTGCGGTCAGGTGCCTGCTTCGTCATGACGACAAGTTACCGACGGGCACCGTGGCGTCCCCAACTCGTGGCACCATGACCGGGTGACCGACACCGATCGCCCCGATGAGACCGACACCGCCGAGGAGCCGAGCGCGACCGACGTCGAGGCACGTCTCGACCGGACCCTGGCCGCCGACGACGTGGATGTGGACGTGGTCGGTGACACCGACATCGAGATCGAGGACGGCCAGCTGGCCTACGAGTGCAACGCCTGGGCGGCGGAGTCCCGCGACCTGCTCGACAGCCTGCTGACGACCAAGGAGATCCCCCACGCGTGGCAGGGCACCACGGTGACCGTCCGTGAGGAGGACGAGGAGATCGTCGACGAGCTGATCGACGAGGTGCTCGCCTCTGCCGCACCGTCGCTCGACCCCGATGCCGCCAAGGTCGTCTACGCGGTGGGCGCGTGGCCGGTCGCGCTGCAGACCGAGCTGATCGACGCCCTCGCGGTCGACGACCTGCCCTACGAGTGGGACGAGAACGGCGACCTGGTCGTGCTCGAGTCCGACGAAGAGGCCGTCTCGCATGTCATCGACGGACTGCCGGACCCCGACGAGGGCACCGTGTCGAGCGACGACGGCGTCGCGCTGCACGAGCTGTTCGACACGGTCTTCATGGCATCGGACCGTCTGGCGAAGCACCCGACCGACGCGGGTTCCACCCTGCAGATCGTCGACGCCGCCGATCTGCTCGGCCAGGTCGCCCTGCCGTTCGGCTTCGAGCCGGCACAGTGGCGCACCCTGGTCGCATCGGTCGTCGCGCTGCGAGAGGCGATCGATCCGACACCGGCGGACGAGCCGACCGACGACGAGCCCGCACCTGGCAGCGACGCCGAGATCGCCGCGCTCGCGGCGACGGCCCGCGACGCGATCCGCCAGTACATCTGACCGGACAGTGCTTCTGACCGGCCGGTACTCTTGAACGGCCAGTGCATCCGACCGGGCCGCCGCGCCCGAGGGGTCAGCGGGTGGTCACCAGGTCGTGCACGAGGCCGAGCTTCGCGACGACCTCGGGCGCGAGCACGAAGGGGTACAGGTCGTCGTTGCCGAGGCTGCGGCTCATCGCGTTCAGCGCGTAGCTGAGCGCCAGCCAGTCGGCGACGAGGTCGTCGATGGGCTGCGCGTCGTCGGGCTCGACGGGCACGACCTCGAGCTCGCCCTCGACGTCACCGACCTCTGCGGCCGGGCCGTGCACCTCGATGCCGAACGCCGCCGCGGTCTGCAGCGCGTCCCGCAGGTGCAGGTAGTGGGCGAAGGTCTCGGCCCAGTCCTCCCACGGATGCATCGTGGCGTACTGGCTGACGTGGTGGTCGGCCCAGTCCACTGGTGGACCCGAGCCGTAGTGGCGTTCGAGCGCCTCGCCGTAGTCGAGTCGGTCGTCGCCGAACAGGGAGCGCACCTCGTCGACCCGGTCGTCGGTGACGAGCACGTCCCAGTAGTAGTGCCCGATCTCGTGGCGCAGGTGGCCGAGCACGGTGCGGTAGGCCTCGCCCATCTGCTGGCGGACCTGTTCGCGGTGGGCGTCGTCGGACTCCGCGAGATCGAGGGTGATCACCCCGTCCGCGTGCCCGGTCATCACCTGGTCGAACCGGCTCGAGAGCAGGTCGAAGGCGATGCCCGAGGCAGCCTCGTCGTCGTAGGGCGCCACCGGGAGGCCAAGGTCGAGCAGCTGGTAGACGAGGCGCCGCTTCTGTCGCTCCGCGGTCGCGAACGCCTCGAGGGCGTCAGGATCGTCGTCGTCCGGTCGGGTCCTGGTCAGCTGGCACGAGACACACAGGCCGTCGTCGGTCGCCGCACCGTCCACGCCGGTCGGCACGAGCCAGTTGCAGGCGGCGACCAGCTGGTTCGCGCAGCGGACGAGCTCGTCGGAGGGCTCCACGAGCGCGAGGGATGCGGGGTCGAGTCCGATCTGGGTCTCGCAACGGAGGCAGATGCTGTTGTCGAAGAACACCAGCTGCGCGCACGACGGGCAGGCGAACGACCTCATCGAGCGGCCCCTGCGCCGACCACCTCTGACGGCGGCACGGGACCGGGCGGTGTGCCGTCGCCGAAGGGGCGCCCGCCGAGGGACTCGCGTCCGTGAGCGGTGAGCCAGTTGCCGAGCTCCGGGCCACGCGGCACGACCCGGGTCGGATTGATGTCGGTGTGCACGTAGTAGTAGTGCCGCTTGATCTGGTCGAAGTCGACGGTGTCGCCGAAGCCCGGTGTCTGGAAGAGGTCCCGCGCATAGGCCCACAGCACGGGCATCTCGGTGAGCTTCTGGCGGTTGCACTTGAAGTGGCCGTGGTAGACGGGATCGAAGCGCACGAGCGTCGTGAAGAGCCGCACGTCGGCTTCGGTGATGGTGTCGCCGACGAGGTAGCGCTGGCCGGCGAGCCGCTCGGTGAGCCAGTCGAGGCGGGCGAAGAGCCGGTCGTACGCGGCCTCGTAGGCGTCCTGGTCGCCGGCGAACCCGCAGCGGTAGACGCCGTTGTTGACGTCGCGGAAGACCAGGTCGGCGACCTCGTCGATCTCGGCACGCAGGTGCTCCGGGTAGAGCTTCGGTGCGCCCTCCCGGTGGTACTGCTCCCACTCGGTGGAGAAGTCGAGAGTGATCTGGGGGTAGTCGTTCGTCACGACCTCGCCGCTGGGCACGTCGACGACAGCGGGCACGGTGATGCCTCGTTCGTAGTCGGGGAAGCGGGCGAAGTAGGCCTGCTGCAGGCGCTCGATGCCGAGCACCGGATCGACACCGCCCGGGTCGAGGTCGAAGGTCCAGCTGCGTCGGTCGTGGGTCGGTCCCGTCAGGCCCATCGACAGCACGGGTTCGAGTCCGAGCAGTCGCCGCACGATGATCGTCCGGTTCGCCCACGGGCACGCCCTGGCGGCGACCAGTCGATAGCGCCCTGGCTCGACGGGGTAGCCGTCACGACCGTCGGCGGTGATCCTCGTGGTGATGTAGTTGGTGTCGCGCCGGAACTCGCCGGGCTCCACGTAGCTGCCGTCGGCCTCGGTCGTCGCGTCGTTCATCCCAGGGAGTCTTCTACGGGTCGGCCACGGTTGGCGGTCACCGCGGTGGCACACTGGACCGATGGCACGACACCTCACTCCGCCCGAGGCGCTCGACTGGGTGTTCGAGCGGCCACGGACCGCCAAGCTCGCCACGACCTCCGCCACGGGCTTCCCTCACGTCGCCCCGGTCTGGGTGGCACGTGACGGCGACTCGATCGTGTTCAACACCGGCGCGGCGACGGCGAAGGGCGAGGCCCTGCTGCGCGACCCGCGCGTCGCGCTGTGCTTCGACGACGAGACCCCGCCGTTCGGCTTCGTGCTGGTGCGCGGGAAGGTCGAGATCCGCGACGATGCCGACGCTCTGTTGCACTGGGCGACGACGATCGCTGGTCGCTACATGGGCGACGAGCTCGCCGAGTCGTACGGCCGCCGCAACGCGGTGCCGGGCGAGCTGCTCGTCGTGGTGCACCCGACGAAGATCACGGGATCGCTGGGCGTGTCCGACTGACCGGACGTTCCGACTCCTGAGGTTGGCCGGTATCCTCCTCAGCGGCCGGAGACGCCGGCGGCGGAGGGGTGCACCCACGATGGGAACTTGGTCAGGGCGACAGGTCACGGTGACGGGCGGGGAGGGCTTCATCGGGAGCCACCTCGTCGAGCGGCTGGTCCGCGAGGGGGCCGACGTGACGGCGCTCGTCTACTACAACTCCTTCGGCCGCTGGGGCTGGATCGACTCCCTCGAGCCGGAGATCCGCGACGCGGTCGAGGTGCTGCCCGGTGACGTGCGCGACGCCCGTCGGGTCGACGAGGCCGTCGAGGGCGCCCACACGGTGTTCCACCTCGCGGCGCTGATCGGGATCCCGTACAGCTACCACGCGGCCGAGAGCTACGTGCAGACCAACGTGACCGGCACGTTCCACGTCGCCGAGTCCTGCCGTGCGCACGGCGCCCGCATGGTCCACACCTCGACGTCCGAGGTCTACGGCACCGCGATCACCGTGCCCATCTCCGAGGAGCATCCGCTCCAGCCGCAGTCGCCGTACTCGGCATCCAAGATCGGCGCCGACATGATGGCGCTGAGCTACTGGCACGCACACGAGGTCCCCGTCGCCGTCGTGCGCCCGTTCAACACCTACGGCCCGCGGCAGTCGACCCGGGCGGTCATCCCGACGATCCTCGCCCAGCTCCAGGCCGGGGCGACCCAGATCAAGCTCGGTGCGGTCTCTCCCAAGCGGGACTTCAACTACGTCACCGACACCGTGGCGGGCTTCCTCGCGCTCGGCGACTGCGACGAGGCGCTCGGCCGGGCGACGAACGTCGGCTCCGGTCGTGAGATCTCGATCGGTGAGCTCGTCGAGCTGCTCTGCGAGATCACGGGCCGCGACGCAGAGATCGTCACCGACGAGGCCCGGATCCGTCCGGAGGGCTCCGAGGTCGACCGTCTGCTCTGCGACTACTCGGTCGCCACGCGCATCGCCGGGTGGCGGCCCGAGGTCAGCCTCGAGGATGGCCTGACCCTGACCTCGGACTGGGTGCGCTCGCACCTCGCCGAGCTCGAGACCAGCGCCTACCAGATCTGACGAGTCGATCAGATCTGACGAGCGGGTCAGATCTGACGAGCGGGTCAGATCTGACGGGTCGGCCAGACCTGATCAGATCCGACCGGGCACGATCGACCGGTACATCGCGACGTAGGCGTCGATCGTCGCGTCGATCGTGAAGCGCTGTTCGGCGTCGCGTCGGGCGGCGTCGCCGTAGGCCCGGGCGCGTGCGGGGTCCTCGAGCAGCTCGACCATCGCGTCGGCGAGGGCCCGGGGATACTCGGGCGGCACGATCCAGCCGGTGCGACCCGGCTCGACGGCCTCACGCACCGAGCCGACGTCGGTGGCCACGACGGGGATCCCGGCGAGCATCGCCTCGGCGATGGTGACGGGGAACCCCTCGAGTCGCGACGGCAGGACCAGGCCGTCGAAGTTCCACATGATGTCGGCGACCCGCACCCCGTCCCACGACATCGACCGGAACTCGACGCGGTCGTCGAGGCCCAGTTCACCGCAGCGACGCACGAGGGCGTCGGTCTCGGCGCCCTCGCCGATCAGCACCAGCCGTGCGGGTTCGGGCACCAGTGCGAAGGCGTCGAGCAGGACGTCGACGCCCTTGACCGGATCGTGGCGCGCGACGGTCAGCAGGGTCGGCTCGTCGGGTCGCTCCGCCGGGTGTCGCGCCACGTCGGGCACACCGTGGTAGATCGTCGAGATCGACCCAGGGGGGAGCCCGGTGGAGTCCTCGATGAGTCGTCCGGTGCGGTCACCGACGGCGACGTGGGCAGCGAGTCGACGCGAGGTGAGGCGCTTGAGGCGACCGGACGTCGGCGACCAGACACCCATCGGTGAGTTCTCGATGACCACGAGCGGGAGTCCGGGCACGCTCGCTGCGGCCAGGATGGCCCACTGGCACGACGACGCCGTCGTCAGGTTGAACTGCAGCACGTCGGGCGCCAGGCGTCGGAACATCGCACGGTGGCGGGCGAGGCCTCGCAGGTCGCTCTTGTCGACGATCGCGGGCAGGACGAGTCGGTCGGTGCCGGGGCGGTGGCCGGCGAGCCAGTCGACGACCTCGTCGTCGATGCCGACCACGGTGACGTGGACGTCCTCGGGCAGCGAGCCGAGCACGCGCGACAGGTTGACCTCCGCGCCGCCCCGGGTGGGGGCGTCGGAGTAGACCGCCAGGTGCATCACGGTGCGGACGTCAGTCCGCCGGGAGCAGCCGTGCCCGGAGCGTGTCCCACTCCTCGTTGGCGCGGTCGTAGTCATCGGGTCGTCCGATGTCGAGCCAGTAGCCGTCGAAGCGGTGGACCCGTGGGGGAGTGCCGGCGGCGATCAGGTCGAGCACCAGCTCGTCGAAGCCCAGCGGTTGACCTGCGGGATAGGTGCGCAGCGTCTCCCGTGAGGCGGCGTAGACACCCATCGACACCGAGAAGTGCTCGACGGGCTTCTCGCGGAACGCCACGATGCGGTCGCCCTCGTCGCCGCCGATGTCGAGCACGCCGAAGTCGATCTTCACGACGCGGTCGTAGGCGGCCACGGTCAGCGGGGCGCTCGACGCACGGTGCCCCTCGAGCAGCGCCCGGTAGTCGAGGTCGGTGAGCACGTCGCCGTTCATGACGATGAAGTCCTCGGGCAGGTCGTCGAGGTTGCTGACGACCGGGCCCATGGTGCCGAGCGGCTGGTCCTCGGGCCAGTAGGTGATCTCGAGGTCCCACTGCGATCCGTCGCCGCAGTAGGCGCGGATGAGCTGACCGAGATGCCCGATGGCGATCGTGACGCTCGTGAAGCCCGAGGTGCGCAGCTGACGCAGCACGATCTCGATGATGGCGAACTCGTCGCCGATGGGGACGAGGGGCTTCGGGAAGGCCGTCGTGTAGGGGCGCAGGCGCACACCACGCCCGCCCGCCAGGATCACCGCATGCATGGTGGGGGACTCTACCGACAACTCGTCGCGGCTCAACCGGCTGCCGCGGACGAGCTCGATCAGGTCACCGCACGTGCGAGGCGTTCGAGCGACATCGTCGGCGCGGCGCCGGTGAGCCCCACCAGCAGCGTCGGATCGCCGACGACGCACTCGATGCCCGGTCGGTCGAGCGACTCGACGGTGACCTCGACGCCCAGTCGGGTGGCGAGCGCACCGACGATGTCGCCGAAGGTCAGGCCCGTACCCGTGCAGACGTTCACCAGCGGCACCTCGGGCTCGTCCAGCAACGCGAGGTCGACGAGGGACGATGCGACGTCGTCGACGTGCGCGAAGTCCCGGGTGGTCGCCGGCCACCACACCTCGACCCGGCCGCCGCCCGCAGGGAAGGCCGACAGCTCGTCGAGCCAACCTCGCATCGGTGAGCTGGGGGGAACCGGCGTGCCCACGACGTTGAAGACCCGGGCGACCAGCGCGTGAAGGCCGGTGGCCCTGGCACGCAGGACCGCCTCGGTGCCCGCGGCCTTGGTCTCGGCGTAGTCGCCGCGGGGCGCTGGTGGCTGGGATTCGCCCACCGGCTCCGAGGTGCCGGGATCGCCGAGCTCGGTTGCGGAGCCCACGTGCACGAGGCGCACGCCGGTGCCGGCGAGCGCGTTGCAGAGCCAGACCGCGAAGT
>JAFAFN010000560.1 GCA_023423475.1 Actinomycetes bacterium
GGCTGCGACAGCGCGCAGGGCTACCACCTGGGCATGCCGATGCCGATCCAGGACCTGCGGATCTACCTGGACCAGCACCGCAGCTCCCCCGTCTGACGGCCGATCCGAGTGCCGGTCCCGGGCGGCCTCCCCCGGGGGCGACGGGGCGCGGCCGGTTGGGAGCGCCAACTTACCGAGCGGTAACCTCACGCACATGGCCGACGAAACTCTGCTCACCTCCGCCGCGTCCTCGCTCGATGTCGCACAGGGTGTCCTCGACGCCGCGATCGCCCGACTCGCCGCCGACGGCATCGACGACAACCAGGTGCTGGCGTACGACGTCGCCCACGCCGCTGCCGGCGTCATGGCGGCCCGGGGACTGCTCGACTACGGCAACCGCGGCGACGACGAGTCGAAGATCACCGCGGCGTTCACCGCGGACGTGCTGGCCGACCTGGCTGCCAAGGTCTTCGGGCGCGAGACCGAGTGGGGCGTGTCGAACGATGCGCTCGACGGGGTGCGCGACTTCGTCGCCACCTACCGCGCCCCGGCGTTCCTGGCGTCGCTTGCCGACACCGACGGTCCCCGCCACCTGTCGGGCGCCTTCGAGATGGTGCAGGACACCTTCCGCCGATTCGCCGACGAGAAGCTGAGCCCGATCGCCGAGCACATCCACCGCACCAACGGCGACATCCCCGAGGACATCATCACCGGCCTGGCGGAGATGGGGGCCTTCGGCCTGTCGATCTCCGAGGAGCACGGCGGCTTCGCCTCGGGTGACGAGTCGGACTACATCGGCATGGTCGTCTCGACCGAGGAGCTGTCCCGCGGCTCGCTCGGCGCCGGCGGCTCGCTCGTGACCCGCCCCGAGATCCTCGCCCGGGCGCTCGAGGCGGGCGGTACCGAGGCGCAGAAGCAGGAGTGGCTGCCCAAGCTCGCCTCCGCCGAGATCATGAACGCCGTCGCCGTGACCGAGCCCGACTACGGGTCCGACGTCGCCGGCGTGAAGGTCACCGCGACCAAGGTCGATGGCGGCTACCTGATCAACGGGGTCAAGACCTGGTGCACCTTCGGCGCACGGGCCGACGTGCTGATGGTGCTGGCCCGCACCGACCCGGACCGCTCGATCGGCCACCGTGGCCTGTCGATGTTCATCGTGCCCAAGGAGCGTGGGGACTCCCACGGCTTCGAGCTGACCTCGGAGTCCGCCCACGGCCCGGCGAAGATGGAGGGCCGCCCGATCGACACGATCGGCTACCGGGGCATGCACTCCTACGAGATCGCGATCGAGAACTGGTTCGTGCCCGACGCCAACCTGATCGGTGAAGAGAGCGGCATCGGCCGCGGCTTCTACTACCAGATGGCAGGTTTCGAGAACGGCCGTCTCCAGACCGCGGCCCGTGCGCTCGGCGTGATGCAGGCCGCCCTCGAGGAAGCACGCCAGTACGCGCTCGATCGCAACGTCTTCGGTCAGCCGATCCACGAGTACCAGCTCACCCAGGCCAAGCTCGGCCGGATGGCGATCACCATCCAGGGTGCACGCCAGTTCGCGTACGAGGTCGCCCGCCTCATGGCGAAGGGCGAGGGTGCCCTCGAGGCGTCGATGATCAAGGCGTACGTCTGCAAGGCCGCCGAGTGGGTCACCCGAGAGGCGATGCAGATCCACGGCGGCATGGGCTACGCCGAGGAATACACGGTCAGCCGGCTGTTCGTGGATGCCCGTGTGCTGTCGATCTTCGAGGGTGCGGACGAGACGCTGTGCCTG
The DNA here is from genome assembly GCA_023423475.1 of Actinomycetes bacterium. Lineage (GTDB taxonomy): Bacteria > Actinomycetota > Acidimicrobiia > Acidimicrobiales > Microtrichaceae > JAFAFN01. The sequence continues at coordinate 1,745 of JAFAFN010000560.1, forward strand.
AAGGTCATCGCACGCCAGCTCGTCGCCCGCCACCAGGCCGCAGCCGCCGCCTGACCCGCTCCGCGAGAAATAGGGGTCCTCATCGACATCCCTTGTCGATGAGGACCCGACTCCCAGCGGTCCGGCGCGGGAGTGGGGTCCGCAACGACACACCGTGTCGATGAGGACCCCTATGTCCCGGACGCAGCGTCAGAGTTGGGCCGGCAACTCGACCCACTGCACGGGGTCGTGCGAGAACACGAGCTGGATGCCGGCGGCCTCCTGCTCGCGCAGCCAGGCGAACCCGGCGCGCTGCTGCGCCTCGTCCATGACGACCGGCGGGAGCGCGTCCTCGTCGAGCGCGAGCCGGCAGTAGCAGGCGTCACCCACGAGCAGCAGGCGACCCTCGATCAGCAACGACTGGTGGCCGGGTGTGTGACCCGGCGTCGGCACGGTCACCACCGAACCGTCGCCGAACAGGTCGACCCGGCCGTCGATCTGCTCGACCTCCTGGCCCGTGTGGAAGTCCGGCGGGTGGTACACGCCGAGCTCGGCCATGAGCGGATCCTGCGCCGCGGCCCACTCCGCGGTCTGGACCACGATCCGCGCATCGGGCACCTCGGCCAGTCCACCGCAGTGGTCGAAGTGCAGGTGGCTGAGCACGGCACGATCGACGTCGGCCCGATCCACCCCGCACTCCGAGAGCCGAGCGCCGAGCAGGCCGTCCGACCCGAGCTCGACGTCGTACATCGACTCGATCGGACCGAGCCGCGAGCTGCCGTGCACGAGGTCCGGGTGCATCCCCGTGTCGAAGACCAAGGTGCCCCGGTCGTGCTCGACCAGGAACGACGCGACGGGGAGACGGAACTCCGCGATGCGCCCGGCGAGCATCGTGCCGAGGTCGGTGTTCAGCCAACCGCACTCGAGTGGACGGACCCTGACGGACATGTCCGCAGCGTACCGATCCGTGGCGGTCAGCCTTCGGCGAGCGCCTTGATGGCGTCGTCCACCGCGATCGCCCGACGGGCGTTGTCGACGTGGAGGTTCTCGATCATCTTGCCGTCGACGGTGATCACGCCCTGACCGGCAGCGATCCCCTCCTCGAAGGCCTCGATGACACGACGGGAGTACTCGACCTCTTCCGCGTCGGGGGCGAACACCTCGTTGGCCGGCTCGACCTGGGTCGGGTGCACCAGCGTCTTGCCGTCGAAGCCCATCTCGGCGCCCTGGGTCGCCTCGACCACGAAGCCCTCGGGGTCGCGCACGCCGTTGTAGACACCGTCGAGGATCACCATGTCGGCGAAGCGCGCGGCGTTCACACACCGGGCGAGCCCCCACAGCAGCGGCGCGCGGCCCGGCACCAGCGCAGCACGAAGCTCCTTGGCC
>JAFAFN010000564.1 GCA_023423475.1 Actinomycetes bacterium
ACTCGGGAGGATCCATCCATGGGGACCAGCGTGACCATCGCCGACGGCATCGCCGAGGTCGTCATGGACAACCCGCCGGTGAACGCACTCACCGTCGCCGGCTGGTACGACCTGGCCGACGTCATCACCGCGGCCGGCCGCGACCCCGAGGTCGGCGCCCTCGTGCTGCGAGCCGAGGGCAAGGGCTGGAACGCAGGCGTCGACATCAAGGAGATGCAGTCCACCGAAGGCTTCGACGCGCTGCTCGGTGCCAACCGTGGCTGCTACGCCGCGTTCGCCGCCGTCTACGAGTGCGAGGTGCCCGTCATCGCCGCGGTGCACGACTTCTGCCTCGGTGGGGGCATCGGCCTGGTGGGCAACGCGGACGTCATCGTCGCCGCCGAGGGCACCCGGTTCGGTCTGCCCGAGGTCAACCAGGGGGCACTGGGTGCGGCGACGCACCTGGCCCGCCTGGTCCCGCAGCACAAGATGCGCGAGATGGTCTACACGGCCGAACCGGTCGACGCGTCGCTGCTCGAGTCGTGGGGATCGGTCAGTCGGGTCGTCCCTCGCGACGAGCTGCGCGACGCCGCGTTCGAGATCGCCGCGAAGATCTGCACCAAGAGCCGCTTCGTCATCCGACGCGCCAAGGAGTGCCTCAACGGCATCGACGTCGTCGACGTCAAGCGCAGCTACCGCTTCGAGCAGGGCTTCACCTACGAGCTCAACCTCTCGGGTGTCTCCGACGAGGCCCGGGACGCGTTCGTCGACAAGACCGACGCCAAGTTCACGAAGTGAGCTGACGCCCCACCCGGCCGCCGTCGCGAAGGAGCGCGCCGGGTGAGCGGATTCTCAACCGCATCGGTGGTGCTCGGCGGGTGCAGGTAGCGTGCGGCGCGCCCGACGGCGTCGGCCGGGGGCGACGTGAAGGGGAACCTGAGACCATGAAGCGATCCATCCCGACCCGCGCGCTCGGCGCCCTCGGCCTCACCGCCGTCCTGCTGTTCGCCGGTGCCTGCTCCAGCGGCTCCGACGACGCCAAGGAGGACGAGAAGAAGGACGAGACGTCCGAGGAGACGACGACCACGGTCGCCGAGACCCAGGCCGAGCTCTCCGACGAGGAGTTCTCCGCCGGTCTGACCGAGTTCTCCGAGGCCATGGAGGCCGCCGGGACCGACATCTGCAAGATGGGCGAGGCCCAGTCGCTGGTCCCCCAGGCCGCACCCGCCAACGAGCGGCAGATGGAGGAGACCATCAAGGTGTACACCGACATGCTGCGCTCGTACGCGGCAGCGGTCGCCGACGATGCCGCGACCTCCGAGACGCTGAGCACGACCGCCGACGAGCTCGAGGCCGCAGCGAAGGAGGCCGGCTACCCGGCGGACTTCCTCACCCCGGAGAACCCCGAGGACGCACCCGCGGTGTTGAGCAGCCCCGAGTACCAGGCCGCCAGCGAGGCCATGTCGACCCGCTTCAACGCCGAGTGCCCGCAGCCGGGCACCGAGGGGTCGACGCCGGAGGAGACGACGACCACCGTCGCTCCCTGAGCCGGGCCCGCCCGAGCAGATGAGGCCGGCGCCGTCAGCGGCGCCGAGCCCGCAGCACCGCCGACCGGCCGTCCTGCCCCGTTCGACCGGGGTGGGGCGGCCGGTCTACCGTTCCGGATCTGACGGCCCATCAGATTCGGCGGCGCGGCCGACGGATCCGGGTCGACGAGGACCGACGGCCTTCGCTGGCCGAGCTGCACGCGCAGCATGACTGCGCACGAAGGGGGACACGTGTCCGGACCGGACAAGCGTTGCACCGAGACCGAGGTGGTGGCCGAGCTCCGCTCGGGGATGACCATCGGGATCGGCGGATGGGGCAGTCGGCGCAAGCCGATGTCGCTCGTCCGTGAGATCCTCCGGTCCGACCTCACGGACCTGACCATCGTCAGCTACGGCGGTCCCGACGTCGGCCTGCTCTGCGCTGCGGGCAAGGTCGCGAAGGTGATCTCGGGGTTCGTGTCGCTCGACTCGATCCCGCTCGAGCCGCACTACCAGGCGGCGCGTCAGAACGGCACCATCGAGGCGGCCGAGTGGGACGAGGGCATGTTGCTGCTCGGGCTCCAGGCCGCAGCGTGGCGGGTCCCGTTCCTGCCCACCCGCGCCGGCCTCGGCTCGGACGTGCCGGTCCGCATGCCGGACATCCGCACCGTCACCTCGCCGTACGCGACCTGCTTCGACGGCGTCGAGGAGTTCGAGGAGCTCATCGCCGTGCCGGCGCTCGAGCTCGACGCTGCGATCGTGCACCAGCACCGTGCCGACATCTCCGGCAACGCCGTCTGGCTCGGCGAGGATCCCTTCATGGACGACCTGTTCGTCCGTGCCGCCGAGCGTGCCTATGTGTCGACCGAGCAGATCGTGGCGACCGAGCAGCTCGCGAGCATCGCGGACCTGCCGCACCTGAAGATCTCGCGGATGGACGTCACCGGCGTGATCGAGGCGCCGGGTGGCGCCCACTTCACCGAGTGCCTTCCCGACTACGGCCGCGACGAGGCGTTCCAGCGCCGCTACGCCGCGTCGGCCAAGTCCGACGAGGCATGGACCGAGTTCCGCACCGAGTTCCTCGACATCGACGAGGCCGGCTACCGGGCCAAGGTCGACGAGCTCGCAGCAGCCCAGGAGGCAACGTCGTGACCGATGTGACCCGCGCCGACATCTGTGCCGTCGCCATCGCCGAGGCGTTCCGCGGCGACGGTGAGCGCCTCTGCAACCCGATCGGCAACCTCCCGCTCATCGGTGGCCGCCTGGCGGCCGCGACCTTCGAGCCGCACCTGGCCCTGACCGACGGCTACTACACG
>JAFAFN010000018.1 GCA_023423475.1 Actinomycetes bacterium
CACGTAGATCCCGTCGCCCGTGACCCCGGCGACCGCGACGGGCGTTCGGCCGCCGGCGGTCACGTAGCTCACCGAGCTGACCCCCGACTGATCGGCGGCCAGGTCGTCGGTCAGCCCGTCGGGCACGTCGTCGAGGGGGACCTGTCGCCATGTCGCACCGGCGTCGTCGGTGACCCAGAGCCCCTCGCGCTGGGTGCCGAACAACGCCCGTCGAGGGTCCGACGGGTCGATGGCGAGCTGCTCGCGCCCCACGCGGTACGACTGGTTGCCGGCGATCGACCACCGCTGCTCGCCCGAGGTCCACGTCGTGCCACCGTCGGTGCTCCAGAGCACCCGACCGTCCCGTCCGCCCTCGGAGCCGGAGCCGTCGGGGTTGTAGTCGTCGCCCGCGGCGATCACGACGACGTCGGGGTCCGACGGCGCGACCGCGATCGACGCGACGCGGTAGTCCGACGCGTGCACCCGTCCGCCCTCGATGGACCCGGACACGACCAGCTGCGTCCAGCTCGAGGTCGGCTCGTCCCAGCGGTAGGCGCCGCCCACGTCGGTGCGTGCGTAGACGACGGCGGCACCGCCGCCCTCGCCGGCGACGATCCCGGTCACGAACCCGCCGCCGCCGATCGGGACCGGCTGCCAGGCGTAGTCGTCGGAGGACTCCGCTGCGATGTCGGGTGGGGCGGTCGTCGTCGGCGCGCCCGATGGGGCGGGGACGTCCTCGTCGCTGCGCAGGACGACCAGCGCGACGACGCCGCCGACGGCCAGCGCGACGACGATCGCAGCGACGATCAGGGATGCGCTGCGTCGGGTCGGTTTCGAGGGTGGTGGCGGAGCGGTCATGGCAGGTGGGTCGTCGCCGGCATGCGGCGACGAGTCTGCCGCGCCGAACCGCACCGCGGAGGTCAGCCGCGGGACCCGTAGAGGGCGGCGAGCGCGATGGCCGCCGCGGTGGCGACGTTGACCGAGTCCGTCCCGGGCGTCATCGGGATGCGCACGCGGCAGTCCGTCGTTGCCATCGCCGCATCGCTGAGCCCGGGGCCCTCGGCGCCCACGAGCACCGCGACCTTGTCGGGCAGGTCGTCGACGGCCGCACCGAGCGGTGTCGCATCGGGTGCCGGGGTCAGGGCGAGCACGGCCATGCCATCGCGTCGGAGATCACCCAGGATCGTCGGCCACTCGTCGGCTCCGACCCGAGCGAACGGCACGCGCAGCACGTGGCCGAGCGAGACCCGGGTCGCCCGTCGGTAGAGCGGATCGGTCGTCGTCGGGTCGAGCAGCACGGCGTCCACCCCGAACGCCGACGCGTTCCGGAACAGCCCGCCGAGGTTCTCGTAGTCGTTCACACCTTCGAGCACGAGCACCCGGCGGGCACCCTCCAGGACTTCGGCCGGGGCGACGGCGGCAGGACGTTCGGCGACCCCGACGACGCCGCGGTGGAAGTGGACGCCGGTCACCTGCTCGAGTGCCGACTCGGGGACGGCGTAGACCGGCACGTCGGCGTCGACGATCGATTCGGCACGGGCGGCGTACTTCGTCGCGACGAGCGCGGACCGCACGGGGTAGGGCGACTCGGCGAGCGCCTCGAGCGACAGCCAGCCTTCGACGGTGAAGATGCCGGCGTTCCGTTCGACCCGAGCCCTGACGTTCGGCTCCCGGAGGTGTCGGTAGTCGGCCAGTCGGACGTCGTCGAGGTCTTCCACCATCACGAGGGGCATCGCCTGAGCCTCGCGCCTCCACCGTGACGCTGCGAACGCTGCAGGAACCCGAACCGCCTCGTGTCATCGACCTGGTCCGACGGAGCGACCCGCTCGCGTTCCGACCGACCGGACCAGGTCCTCGTTTCGGCAAGACTCGGGGCATGCACGAGGACATCCCGGACGGCTACAACACCCCGATCCCCGCGAAGATCATGACCCCTGATCGGGTCGAGACCCGCCTGGGCGCACTCGAGTTCGACGACGGGCGCCCGACGGCGGACACGGCGGATCGACTCCACGAGTTCGTCGATCTGATGCGCGGCGTCCAGGCGTTCCTCGACGGCATCCCGGCGGCGTCGCTCGAGGCGATGCGAGCCGGCCTGACCGAGCACGGGGTGCAGGGGTGCCACCAGGTGCTCGTCGCGGAGCAGCTGATGGACTCCGCGCCGCTCTTCCTGACGGGCAACACCGACACCGTCTACGCCGCCGGACTGCTGGACCTGGACCGAGACGGGCCGACGGTCGTCGAGATCCCCGCCGGGTGCGGACCGGGCACCGTCAACGACGCGTGGTTCCGGTTCGTGGTCGACATGGGCGCCCCCGGTCCCGATCGAGGTGCCGGCGGGAAGTACCTGATCGTGCACGACGAGTACGACGGCGAACTGCCCGACGGCTACTTCGTCGCCCGCTCCCCGAGCTACGTGAACTGGCTCATCCTGCGAGGCTTCCTCGTCGACGGTCGACCGGACGCGGCGACCGCGATGTTCCGCGACGGGCTGCGGATCTATCCGCTGTCACAGCAGTCGGCGCCGCCCGCGATGGAGTTCTCGTCGTTCTCGGGTGTCGCGATGAACACGATCCACGCCAACGACGTCGACTTCTACGCCGAGCTGGACCGAGTGATCCAACGTGAGCCGGTCGGTCTGATCGACCCGGAGACCCGAGGGACGCTGACCTCGCTCGGCATCCGCAAGGGCCGCCGCTTCGAGCCCGACGAGCGGATGCGGCGGATCCTGACCGAAGCAGTGGCCATCGGCAACGGCACGGCACGGGCGACAACGATGGCACCTCGGAACGCGGATGTGAGGATCTTCGACGATCGACGCTGGCAGACCGGCTTCATCGGCGACGACTACCAGTGGATGGGCGGTGACCCGCTCAACGGGCGGGATCACGACGCGCGGACGATGTTCTTCTACTTCGCGACCGTCAACACCCCGGCGATGGCGCTCAAGATGGTGGGCGTCGGGTCCCAGTACGCGATCACGTTCCGCGACTCGGACGACGAGTACTTCGACGGTGCCGGCACCTACCGACTCAGTGTGCCCGCCGGCGTCCCGGCGAAGGACTTCTGGTCCGTCGTCGTCTACGACCCCCAGACCCGCTCGGAGCTGCAGACCGGCCAGCCGTTCCCGAGCCGCAACGACCAACGCGACGACCTCGTCGCGCAGGGCGACGGCTCGGTCGAGCTGCACTTCGCCCCCGCGCTGCCCGACGGGGTCGCCGAGAGCAACTGGATCCAGACGGTGCCCGGCAAGGGCTGGTTCGCGATCCTCCGCCTCTACGGACCGCTCGACGCGTGGTTCGACCAGACATGGCGACCCGGCGACATCGAGCGTGTCGGCTGACCGGTTCTGGGACCACTGGCTGGAGCGGGTGACGAGAATCGAACTCGCGTATTCAGCTTGGGAAGCTGGTCGGAGCGCAGCGACCCAGATGAGGGCCTACCGGGAGAACATCAGCTTCTGCCGTTGGTGGAGCGGGTGACGAGAATCGAACTCGCGTATTCAGCTTGGGAAGCTGATGTTCTACCATTGAACTACACCCGCGAACGGCGCCGACTGTAGCCGCGACGGGTGACGCCCGGTACCCGGACCACACCCACCGTGACGGGGGCGTGGTGGGCAACCACTAGGTTCCGGGGCGTGATTCTCTCCGACCGGACCATCCGTGCCGAGATCGAAGCCGGTCGCATCGGCATCGAGCCGTACGACCCGGCCATGATCCAGCCGAGCTCGATCGACGTGCGCCTCGACCACCGCTTCCTGGTGTTCCGCAGCCATACGCGGGCGGTCATCGACGTGAAGCAGGACCTGAGCGACCTGACCGAGCTGGTCGAGGTCGACCCGGACAGCGCGTTCATCCTGCACCCCGGTGAGTTCGTGCTCGGCTCGACCGCGGAGCAGGTCACGCTGCCCGACGACCTGGTCGGGCGCATCGAGGGCAAGAGCTCGCTCGGACGACTCGGCCTGCTCATCCACACGACCGCCGGCTTCGTCGACGCCGGCTTCTCGGGCTACCTGACCCTCGAGTTCTCGAACGTCGCCACGCTGCCGATCACCCTGTACCCGGGCATGAAGATCGGTCAGATCTCGTTCCTCCGCATGGACGGGCCCGCGGAGCATCCCTACGGCAGCGGTGTGCTCGGCTCGAAGTACCGCGGCCAGGTCGGTCCGACGCCGAGTCAGTACTGGAAGAACTTCGAGGTCTGATCGCCGGGTGGGTCGCACCGTGGCCCGGTGATGCGGAAGAACTTCGAGGTCTGATCGCCGGGTGTCTGATCAGTCGCGGCTGGGACGGCGACCGAACCCGAGCCACGCGGCGACCGACATCAGGAGTCCGCCGGCGACGAACATCGCGCCCATGACCCGTGCAGCGCCCGGCGTGCGCGGGCCTCGACCGACGGTGACGAGGACCGCATCGGGAGCGACGAGCGCCACGACGCCGAACGCGGCCATGCCGAGGCCGTAGAAGACGACCACGAGCAGCAGCAACCAGCGCGGCGGGTCGTCCATGAGCAGCGCCAGCCCGATGAACAGGAACAGCGCGGCGAACGCCGCGATGATCGGCCACTCCCACCAGCCGTCGGAGTGGCCGAGCGCGGCTCGACCGATCATCGAGATCGAGATCATCGCCGCGACCACGACGAACACCCAGCCGACGAGTCGGTCCGACACGCTCGGTGGTCAGCTCTCGACAGTCGCTCGCCGCGCTGCTCGCGCCGACGATCGTGTCGCTGCGACGTCGGTGACGGCGTCCGCGAGCGCCGTGGCCTCGAAGGGGCGGACCAGCACGACGTCTGCTGCAGCATCGAGTCCGAACCGCGCGTCGGCGGGGTCGTCGACGACCGCGACGACCCCGACCTCGGCGAGTGCGGGTTCGGGTCGTGCCCGCAGCGCACCGACCAGCTCGGTGGTCGCGGCGATGCCTCGCCCCGAGTACGAGGCGAGCACCACGGCCACGTCCTCGTGCAGCACGGCTTCCGAGATCACGTCGTGGCCGCTCGCCGACGCGGGGTGGAACCCGGCGACGGTGAGCAGCTCGGAGAGCAGCGTGGCGGTGTCGCGACGATCCTCGGCGATCAGCACTCGCGCCCCGGTGGGCGGGGGAGCGATCACCGGGAGGTCACCTCTCGTTGTCGAACGCGATCGAGCTCTGGGCCGGGGTCTCGGCGTTCTCGAGCGCTTCGAGGACGTGCATGGACAGATCCGCGACCTTCACCGCGTCGTCCTCGAGGCCCTGGGCCTTCACGCCGTCGTCGATCATCACGTAGCAGAACGGGCAGGCGGTCGCGATGCGGGTGGCGCCAGTGGCGACGAGCTCCTCGGAGCGCTCCACGTTGACCTGCTTGCCGATGTTCTCCTCCATGAACATGCGGGCGCCGCCGGCGCCGCAGCACATTCCCTTGGTGCCGTTGCGACCGGCCTCGACGATCTCGACGCCCTTGAGGCTGCCGATGACGTTGCGCGGTGCCATGTAGACGTCGTTGTGGCGACCCAGGTAGCAGGAGTCGTGGTACACCATGCGCTCTTCGAGCTTGGCGCCCGACATGTCGAGCTGGCCGGTGTCGATGAGCTCCTCGAGGAACTGCGTGTGGTGCAGGACCTCGTAGTTGCCGCCGAGCTGCGGGTACTCGTTGTCGAGGGTGTTGAAGCAGTGCGGGCACTGCGTGATGATCTTCTTCACGCCCATCGTGTCGAGCGTCTCGATGTTCTGCATCGCCAGCATCTGGAAGATGTACTCGTTGCCGGAGCGGCGGGCGGGGTCGCCGGTGCAGTTCTCGGCAGGGCCGAGGATGGCGAAGCTGACACCCGCACGCTGCAGGAGCTTCGCCATCGACTGGGTGACCTTCTTGTTCTTGTCGTCGAAGGAGCCGGCGCAGCCGACCCAGTAGAGGTACTCGGCCTCGAACGGGTCACCGCCGTCGATGACCTCGATGCCCTCGAGCCCCTTGGTCCAGTCGGCACGCTCGCCCTGGCTCATGCCCCACGGGTTGCCGGAGTTCTCCATGCCGCGGAATGCGTTGCCGAGCTCGGTCGGGAAGTCCGACTCCATCAGCGTGAGGTAGCGGCGCATGTCGAGGATCTTGTCGAGGATCTCGATGTTGACCGGGCAGTTCTCGTCGCACGCCTTGCAGGACGTGCACGCCCAGACCTCTTCGGGGGTGATGCGCTCGAACAGCGAGGGCGCCGAGACGACGATCTCGGAGTCGACGCCGATGGGGGGCGACACGACCGGGCTGCCGGTGGCGTCCATGACCTCGCCCGACTTGAGCACGATCTCACGCGGGTCGAGCGGCTTGCCGGTGGCGTGGGCCGGGCACACCGAGGTGCAGCGGCCGCACATGGTGCAGGCGTCGGTGTCGAGCAGCTGCTTCCAGGTGAAGTCCGACACGACCGAGGCGCCGAAGCTCTCGAGCTCGGTCTCCATCAGGTTCGGCATGGGCTTCATCGCGCCCTTGGGCCGGTCCTTCTCGGAGAGGTACATGTTGAGCGGCGACGTGAAGATGTGGCGCAGCATCGTCGTCGGCAGGATCACCAGGAAGGCGATGAAGCTGAAGATGTGGAGGATCCACATCGCCTGGTACCAACCGGTGATGGTGTCGAGGTTCTCGACCAGACCCGACAGCGGGTAGCCGATGAAGGACCACTTCTCGAACGAGGGGCGACCCTGGGCGGCGATGCGGAACATCTCGGCGCCGAAGCCGGTGACGCCGATGGCGAGCAGCGTGCCGAGGATGATCGCGTGCTCGGGCTTGGACTTGATGCGGATCCGGTAGGGCTTCTGCACGTAGCGACGCACGATCGCCCACACGACGCCCGTCACGAACACGAGGCCGGCGAAGTCGCCGAAGAAGGCGTAGGCCTCGTAGATGGTGCCGTGGAGGAACTTCATCGACTCCGGCACCTGGTGGTTGATCTCGAGCACGGTGGTCACCGCGGCGAGACCGATGAAGCCGAAGTAGATCATCGAGTGCATGATCCCGGCCGCGGGATCGCGCAGCAGGGTCTGCATGTAGAGACCTGCACGCAGCTTGGCCATGCGGGCCTTGGCGTTCTTGGGGGTGATGTCGCGCTTGTCGGGGCCGCCGCGCTGCCAGTTGCGCACCCGGTTGGCGAACATGATGCCGCCGTAGATGAACATCACCGGGAGGATCGTGTAGAAGGCGAGCTTCACCGGTCCGGGGATGAACTCGAAGACCTCTCGCTGGATCGGCGAGTCGTCGTGGAAGGCGAAGACGGTCGCGGTCACACCCGAGATCGCGGTGACCACACCGAAGCCGAGGCCGATGAGGATCGAGATCTGGAAGGGGCGGATGCGCTTGGGTCCGGGGACCTCTTCGGTGTCGTCCGCAGCGTGGGTCGTGTCTGTGGCGCTCATAACAGTCCGGAACCTACCGGACCGACTAGTGGCTGAGCGATTGCTCGGACTCCCGGAGGCGGCGCGCGAGCGACACCAGCAGCTTGTGGGCCAGGGTCGGGATCTCGTCGAGCACGGCGTTGAACGCCGGCTTGGACAGGACCAGGACCGACATGTCGGTCGTCGCGGTGACCGTCGCGGACCGCGGGCCGCCGTCGAGCAGCGCGAGCTCGCCGATGTGTGCACCGGGACCGACCTGTGCCTCGACCACTCCGTCCTTGGACACGTCCGCCGTGCCGCTCACGATGATGAACGCCTCTCGGCCGACACCACCTTGGGTCGTCAGCTCGGTGCCCGCGGGCACCTGGAGCTCGTCGGTTGCCTTGGCGAGTCGCTGGAGGTCGCGCTTGGAGCACGCCGAGAAGAGCGGGAGTGCGGCGAGCTGATCGGCGAGGCGTGACATGGGCGTCGATGCTACGGCGAGGTGCCGCCGGCATGTCGGGAGTCTGGCGCCGATCAGCGCGACCTCGGCCGTCCTCCGCTCGACGGGTCCCGTACGGTTAGATGTCCGGAGCACATGATCGGAG
>JAFAFN010000082.1 GCA_023423475.1 Actinomycetes bacterium
GGACGAGGCCCTCGATGCCGTCGCCGACCTGGATGAACGCACCGAAGGGCACCAGCTTGGTGACACGGCCGTAGACCAGCTCGCCGACCTGGTGGTTCGAGGCGAACTCCTGCCACGGATCCTGCTGGGTGGCCTTGAGCGACAGCGAGATGCGCTCGCGGTCGAGATCGACCTCGAGCACCTCGACCTCGACCTCGTCGCCGACGGCGACGACGGAACCGGGGTGGTCGACGTGCTTCCAGGAGAGCTCGGAGACGTGGATGAGTCCGTCCATGCCACCGAGGTCCACGAAGGCACCGAAGTTGACGACGCTCGAGACGACGCCCTTGCGGCGCTCGCCCGGCTTGAGGTTGGCGAGGAAGTCCTCGCGCTGCTCCTTCTGGGTCTCTTCGAGCCATGCACGGCGGGACAGCACCACGTTGTTGCGGTTCTTGTCGAGCTCGATGATCTTGGCCTCGAGGGTCTTGCCCACGTACGGCTGCAGGTCGCGCACACGACGCAGCTCGACCAGCGATGCGGGGAGGAAGCCGCGGAGTCCGATGTCGATGATGAGGCCGCCCTTGACGACCTCGATGACCGGACCGGAGACGACGCCGTCGTCCTCCTTGACCTTCTCGATGGTGCCCCAGGCACGCTCGTACTGCGCACGCTTCTTCGAGAGGATCAGGCGACCCTCCTTGTCCTCCTTCTGGAGGACGAGCGCCTCGACCTCGTCGCCGATCGAGACGACCTCGGAGGGGTCGACCTCGTTGCGGATCGAGAGCTCGCGGTTGGGGATGACGCCTTCGGACTTGTAGCCGATGTCGAGCAGGACCTCGTCCCGGTCGACCTTCACCACGGTGCCCTGGACCAGCTGTCCGTCCTCGACGGCGACCATGCTGGCTGCGTAGGCGTCGTCGAGCGAGACGTCGCCGAGGTCGTCGAAGGTGATCTGGCGAGGAACGTATGCCTCGTCGCCGATGGTTGCGACCGCGTCCTGCGGCTCGGCGTCTGCGGGTGTGGTGGTGGTGTCGGACACGTAGGGACTCTTCGATACTCGAGGGATGGGCGGGTGCCCACCGGGCGCGCGGGGGTGCGCTGACCGGAGAGAACAGGCTACTCCGCCCCCGCCGTGCCCGAAAGCCTGGGCGTCGGCGCCTCGACCGGGTCAGGCGCTGCGGGTGGCGACGAGCAGGAACTCGGGTGTGTCGGTGCTCGGAGCCGTCCGCTCGTAGGCCCCGGGTGTCACCGACCAGATGCCGTCGACGACCAGATCGCACCGCTCGGCCAACATGCGCAGCTCCCGCGGCGTGTAGCAGGTCGTCCAGAGCTCGGCGGGCACCGTGACGCCGTCCTTGTCGCGGATCTCGGTGTCCTCGTGGTTGACGCCGCTCGCACCGTCGAACGCGTCGTGGTCCTCGAGCCACCGCACCTGGAAGTACGACGAGAACGCCGACACTGCGGCGCTGCCGCCGGGGACCAGAGCGGCGCGGATCCCCCGCAGCACGGCCGAATCAGGTGCCAGGTTCTGGGGGTCCTCGGGCGCCGTCGGCCCACCGAGGCCGAACGCGCCCTGGCACAGCGAGATCGCCGCGTCGACCCCCACCCCCCGCAGCGCCGCGTCGAAGCGGTCGTCGCCGACCATCGCCCGGGCATCGGCCCGGTGGAACTCGGTCAGCTCCGACACGCCCTCCCGCTCGGCGAGCTCGCGGGCGACGTCGACGAAGCGCTCGCTGATGTCGACGCCGATCGCACGGATGCCCCGGCGAGCGAGCGCCACGCAGTGCCGACCGGGTCCGCAGCCGACGTCGAGCACGGTCATGCCCGGCTCCAGGCCGAGCACGTCGATCAGGAAGGCGACCTCTTGCTCGGTGCCCTTGGTGAACGAGTAGCGCAGGTAGGCCGGGCCCACGTGGTCCGCGATGTCCTCGAACCAGTGGCGTTCGGGCCCGCTCATCCCTTCGCGGCGGCCCACGAGGTGCCGTGGGACAGGTTGACCTCGAGCGGGACCCGGAGGTCGAAGGCTGCGGACATGGCGTCGAGCACGACGGCATCGGCACGGTCGCGCTCGGCAGGGGGCACCTCGAGGATGACCTCGTCGTGCACCTGGAGGATCACCCGGCTGCCCAGGTCGCTCGCGTCGAGCGCGGCGTCGAGGCGGACGAGGGCGACCTTGAAGATGTCGGCGGCCAGCCCCTGGATGGGTGCGTTCATGGCCTGACGCTCGCCCGCCATGCGCACGTTGCGCTGGCCCGAGGCGAGCTCGGGGATCTTGCGCCGCCGCCCGAAGACGGTCTCGGTGTAGCCCCGCTCGCGTGCCTCTTCGACCGTGCGCTCCATGAACGCCTTCACGCTCGGGAAGGCGATGAAGTAGGCGTCGAGGATCTCTTGTGCCTCGCCGGTGGGGATGCCGAGGCGCTGCCCGAGCCCGTAGGCCTCCATCCCGTAGGCGAGGCCGTAGGACACCATCTTCGACTTGGAGCGCTGGGCGTGGCTGACATCGTCGGGGTCGACCCCGAAGATGCGAGCCGCCGTGGTCGAGTGGATGTCCTCGCCCGTGGCGAACGCCTCGATCAGGCCCGGGTCCTCGGCCAGGTGGGCGATGACGCGCAGTTCGATCTGGTTGTAGTCGGCGACGAGGAACTCGTAGCCCTCGGCGGGCACGAACGCCTCTCGGAAGCGACGTCCCTCGTCGGAGCGCACCGGGATGTTGTGCAGGTTCGGAGCATCCGAGGAGAGTCGACCCGTGCGGGCGACCGTCTGGTTGAAGGTCGCGTGGATGCGCCCGTCGGCGGCCACCTCGGCGATGAGGCCCTCGCCATAGGTGGACCGCAGCTTCTCGACCTCTCGGTAGCGAAGGAGGTGCTCGATGATGGGGTGCTCGTCGCGCAGCTTCTCGAGGGTGGCCTGGTCGGTCGAGTACCCGGTCTTGGTCTTCTTGCCGGGGGTCAGCCCGAGCTTGTCGAAGAGGATGGCCCGCATCTGCGGCGTGGAGTTGACGTTGAAGTCCTCGCCGGCGGCGTCGATGATCGCGGCGCGCTCGGACTCGGCCTCGGCCGTGAGGGAGTCGTAGAGGCCCCGCAGGACATCGATGTCGACCGCGATGCCGAGGTGCTCCATCCGGGCCAGGACCCGCACCAGGGGGACCTCGATGTCGTCGTTGAGCCCGGTCAGGCCGTGGGCCTCGAGCGACGCCGAGAGCGGCTCGACCAGCTTGGCCACCGCCAGGGCGTCGCGCCCTGCGACCTGGGCGGCCGAGGACTCGGTGCCGTCGAAGTCGAGCTGCCCCTCCGGAGCGGCGCGGTCGTCCGCGAGCTCGAACTC
>JAFAFN010000256.1 GCA_023423475.1 Actinomycetes bacterium
GACGTAGACGCTGGTGAAGAACTGCAGCCGTTGCGTCGCGGTGGCCAGCGCGCCGACGGTGACCCAGGGGTCGAGCCACGGGGTGAAGGGCTCCCAGCGTCGTTCGCCATCCGCCGTGTAGGGATACGGCGTCCGGAGCTGTTCCAGGTTGATCACGTGGTCCGGCAACGCCATGGCGTGGTAGCCGAGCTCATCGGCGGCGGTGGCGAGGGCGAGTGCCTCGGGGAAGTCGAGGAAGGCGGAGCTGATCGAGAATCGCACGGGGAGATCATCGCCCAGATCTGCCGCCGCCCCTCGCCACGTCATCCGGCCGGGCCGTGCAGTGGGTCAGTTCACGGTGCCGTAGCGGGCGGCGAGTCCATCGATGCAGTCGGCGAACTCCGCGACGGTCCGTTCGATGACGTCAGCGACCGGTTCGACCTCGTCGATGCGACCGGCGACCTGGCCGCTCAGCGCGATCCCGGCGTCGAGGTCGCCGCCGAAGTAGACGGCCCGCACGTCGCCGAAGCGCGCCATCACGTCGTCGTCGTCGGCATCGAGCCGCTCGCTGTAGGGGGTGCGCAGCGCGCGCAGCGCCGGTCGGTGTCGACGGTTCAGGAACACGGTGTCGGTCTCGGCCGCGCCCACGATCGCGTCCTTCCAGTTGGCGTGGATCGGCGACTCGACGGTCGCCACCATGCGGGTGCCCATCTGCACGCCTTCGGCGCCGAGCGCGAACGCCGCCGCCATCGTCGCGCCGTCGACGATGCCGCCCGCAGCGATCACGGGCACGTCGACCGCAGCGCACACGAGGGGGAGCAGCACCATCGTGGCGACGTCGCGCGGGTTCTTGAACCCGCCGCCCTCGCCACCCTCGACGACCAGGCCGTCGACGCCGGCCTCGACGGCCTTCAACGCCGCGCGCAACGTCGGCACGACGTGGAACACCGTCAGGCCTGCTGCCTTGAGCTGCGCGGTGTAGCGCGTCGGATCACCGGCCGAGGTCGTCACGAACCCGACCCCCTGTTCGACGACGAAGTCGACGATGGACGGATCCGACACGAACGCCTGGGCGATGTTCACCCCGAACGGGCGGTCGGTCAGGCGCCGCATCGCGGCGATCTCGTCACGAACCGCGTCCAGCTCGCCCGACGACGTCTCGATGATCCCCATGGCACCGGCGTTGGAGACCGCCGAGGCGAGTCGGGACCGGGCGATCCACCCCATTGGGGCCTGGACGATCGGGATGTCGACGCCGAGCAGGTCGGTCACGCGGTTGGAGAAGCGCATGTCGGGCGACGGTAGCGGGCCGGCTCTCGCGATGATCGGCCGTTGCGCACTGCGGCAGATGTTCAGCTGAGGGCCCGAACGAGCCGATGCAGCAATGAGCCCCGGCTCGGACGACCACATGACGAACCACGACACACCTCCGACCCACGCGACCGACGACCTCTTGGTCGACGCGCGGCTGCTGCAGCTGCTCGACGCGTCGGTCGACGCCTTGATGGTCCTGGGCGACGAGGGCGATGTCGTCTGGGTCAGCCCGAGCACCGAGCGGCTGCTCGGCATCGGTCTGGACGAGCTGCGTGCGATCGAACCGCTGGATCTGGTGCACCCCGACGACCTGCCCGAGGCGGCACGGATGCTCGGTGAGCTGATCGTGGGGGGAGGGGAGGAGGAGCCACCGGCCATCCTCCGTCTGCTCACCTCGAGCGGCGACGAGCGGTGGGTCGAGGTGAAGGGCTCCGATCTCCGCGGCGCCGCTGGTATCGATGGCATCGTGCTCACGGCTCGCGACATCGAGCACCGATTCGCACTCGAAGATGCACTGCGCACGTCGCAGCGTCGTTTCGAATCGCTCGTGCGCAACAGCAACGACGGCATCGTGGTGCTCGATGCGGACCTGAAGCTGACCTACGCGAGTCCCTCGATCGAACGGCTGACGGGCTATCCGCCAGAGGCGATGACGGGCTACGACGTCTCGGTGGTCGTGCTCGAACCTGAGCGGACCGAGCTGCTCGGCGCGCTCGAGCGTGTCATCGCGGATGCGGGGGTGGTGGAGTCACTGCGGGTGCAGATCCGACATCGCGACGGGACGAAGCTGTGGTTCGAGGTGCGTGTCTCGAACCAGCTCGAGGACCATGCGATCGAAGGGGTCATCGCCAACCTGCGTGACGTGACCGACGTGGTCGCCGCCGAGCTCGAGGCCGCTCGACTCACCGAGATCTTCGATCTGACCCACGACCTCGTGACCGTGGTCGACGGTGCGTCGATGCTGCAGTACATGAACCCGGCGTGCGCACGATTCTTCGGGCTCTCCGAGTCGGAGATCCCTCTCGGCACGATCTGGCAGGTCGCCGAGCTGCTGCCGGAGCAGGGCGAGGCCTGTCACTTCGGCGCCGGTGAGCGGGCATGGACGACCGAGACCGAGATCGTTCGGGCCGACGGGCGCAAGGTGCCCTTCGCCGTCCAGGTGATCGCGCACTCCGACGCGGACGGCACCATCTCGCGCTACTCGGCGGTCGCACACGACATCAGTGAGTCGAAGCGCCTCGCCGCGTCGCTCGAGGTGCAGGCACTGCACGACCCCCTGACCGGCCTGCCCAACCGGACCCTGCTCGAACAGCGCATGCGTGAGATCCGTGCCGCCAGTGCGCAGGGGGCCTCGTCGTTGTCGTTGCTGTTCATCGACCTCGACCACTTCAAGGTCATCAACGACAGCCTCGGCCACGCGTTCGGCGATCGGCTGCTCCAGGCGGTCGCCTTCCGGCTCCGCGGCCTCGTGCGGCCCGAGGACACCGTCGCCCGCTTCGGCGGCGACGAGTTCGTCGTGCTCTGCGATGGACTCGCCGGCGGCGAGGCCGCCCGTGACGTCGCCCGGCGCATCAGCGAGGCGATGGTCGTGCCGGTCGTCGTCGACGGCAGCCCGGTGCACGTCAGCGTCTCGATCGGCATCGCGGACGACCGCTGCGACGGCGACCCGGGCGCACTCATCCGTGACGCGGACACCGCCATGTACCGGGCGAAGTCGGAAGGTCGCGGTCGTTCGGTGGTCTTCGACGACGAGCTGCGGCGTCGTGCGGTGGAACGTCAGCGCATCGAGTCCGCGCTGCGCATGGCGCACGAGGACGGCTCGCTCGAGCTGCACTACCAGCCGATGGTCGACCTCGGGTCCGGGGTGCTGCGCGGTGTCGAGGCGCTCGTGCGATGGCGCCACGGCGACCGACTGCTCGGACCGCTCGAGTTCATCCCCGTCGCGGAGGAGACCGGCCTGATCCAGGGACTCGGCGAGTGGGTGCTCGACGCAGCCTGCGCCGACCTCGCTCGGTGGCAGCGCATGCCGGGTTGGGAGCACCTGGCGATGTCGGTCAACGTCTCGGTCCGCCAGCTGCAGCACGTCGGGTTCGCCGACCTGCTCGAAGGTGTGCTCGAGCGTTCGGGGATCCCGGGCAGCTCGCTGGCGCTCGAGGTGACCGAATCCGTCCTGTTGGACGACGCGGCGGTCGACAGCTCGGGCATCGACCGTCTGGATCGGCTCGGTGTCGAGCTGGCCATCGACGACTTCGGCACGGGCTACTCGTCGCTCACGTACCTGGCGAAGCTGCCCGTCGACGTCGTGAAGCTGGATCGCACGTTCCTCGAAGCCGCCGGATCCGACCACCACCGGAACCGGATGGTGTCGGGCGTGCTCGATCTGGTGCGGGCGCTCGGACTGCGCTGCGTGGCCGAGGGGATCGAGTCCGAGGAGCAGTACCGACTGCTCGCCGGACTGGGTTGCGACACGGGTCAGGGCTTCCACATCGCTCGTCCGATGAGGGCCGAGCAGCTGGTCCAGCTGCTCCGTCAGCTGGAGCCGTCCTCACCGTGGCCCCGCGCCGGGCACCTGGTCGCCTGATCCCACCCTCGCCGGTCTCATCCACCAGGGACGCAGGCGGCGCTCAGCTGGTCGGCGTGCACCGAGATCAGGACGCCGTCGCGACCGAGCGCCGGTGCGTCGGTCAGGATCGTGGCCTGCACCGGTGCCGCGGCCTCGCCGTCCCCGATCTGCCCGGAGAACGACAGCAGCACGTCCGGGTCGTCGCTGCGCGGCACTTCGCTCCAGTTCGACGCCACGTCGGAGCGGTAGAAGTCCACCAGGTCGGCAGCCGATGCGGTCGTGTCCCAGGTGACGAAGGCGATCCAGCCGCCGGATGGATAGCAGGCGTCGGTGAGCACTTCGGTGCCGCCCGTGGTCCCAGGGGGCGGCGCGGTGAACAGCTCGTCGGCGCGGATGGCCTCGAGCAGTTGCATGTCCTCGTCGTCGAGGCAGGCCTCGTCCGGCTCACAACCCAGCTCGACGACCACGGCGGCGACCCCTGCCGCTCCGACGGCGACGACGACCACGGCGACGGCCACCAGCCATCTGCTGCGTGAACGTGCGTCGGGCACGGTCGGCTGCATCGGCTGCCGCTGCGACATGTGCAGCACCCTAACGGGAGGACGCCTGAGCGGATCGGCAGAGAAATTCGCTGGTATGACCAGCGTCACACCCGGACGTCGCCATAGTGTTCGCCGTCACACGTCGTCGCCGCTCCGGGGACGACGGATTCTCCGGGGGGAGTAGTGATGAAGTCCTTGCGACTGTTGGTACTCGGTGTGACGTTGACGATGGTGCTGGCCGCCTGTGGGGCCAGCGGGAGCGACTCCGCCGACGAGGACGAGGGTGGCTCGAGCGAGACCACCGTCGCCCAGGGCGACGACGCCGCGATGTGGGGTGACCTGGAGTCGCCCTGCAGCGAGGGTGACGCATCGGTGGCCGAGGGCGAGGGCCCCTCGACCGACACGCTCAAGATCGGCGTGCCGAACGATCGGAACTCCGAGATCCGACCCGGCCTGAACGCAGAGTTCTGGGACGCCGCGGTGGCCTACACCGAATGGTGCAACGCACAGGGAGGGATCCAGGGCGTGCCGCTCGAACCCGTCGACATCGACGGCGGCGTCACGAACGTCGAGGCCGCGATGACCAAGGCGTGCACCGATGTGTTCGCGCTCGTCGGTGGTGGGTTCGCGATGGACAACCTGCAGTTCTCCGGCAAGGACGGCTCGGACTTCCACAAGTGCGGGCTGATCGACATCCCGGGCTTCACGGTGTCGGTCGAGAAGTCGCTCTCGAACGGTCAGGTGCAGCCGGTGCCGAACCCTGCGGACGCGAAGTCGTCGCAGTGGATCGCCGACTTCAAGAAGCTGTACCCCGAGGAGTCGAAGAAGACCGTCGTGGTCTACTCCAAGGACCTCCCGTCGCTCGAGGCGACGAAGCTGCAGTTCGACGCCGTCGTCGAGGCCGAGGGCGGCATCGAGAACCTCGATCCGGTCACCTACGGCCTCGTCGTGTCGGACTGGGGGCCGTATGCCGAGAAGGTCATCGAGTCCGGAGCGACGTCGCTGTACTGGATCGGCGAGCCCGGCAACGCAGGCTCGCTGGTCAAGCTGCTGCGTGAGAAGGGCTGGGACGGAGTGTTCCTGAACGAGGCCAACCTCTACGACGACGTCTTCATCGAGACCGGCGGCACCGCGGCCGACGAGAGCATCGTGCGCACGGCGTTCCACCCCTTCGAAGAGGCCGACCAGTGGCCGGCGGTCCAGAAGTACATGGACAACCTCCAGGAGTACGTCCCGGACGGCAAGCAGGCGTTCCTGGGTCTCCAGGGCACGTCGTCGTGGCTGCTCTTCTCGGTGGCCGCCGATGCCTGTGCGACGAAGAACGACGGCGTCATCAGCCGTGAGTGCGTGCTGTCCGAGGCGAACGCCGTCGAGGACTGGACCGCGGGTGGCATGCACGCCCCGACCGACCCGGGCGTCGAGACCCCTGCCGAGTGCGGGATGATCATGGTCGTCAAGGACGGCGAGTTCACCCGCCTCTACCCCGAGATCGGCGGCGAGGGTGACGACGAGGCCGGCTTCCACTGCCCTGAGGACAGCATCGTGACGGTGCCGTCCATCCCGGGCGAGGGCGCCGTCGACCCGGACCGTCCCGAGCTCTGATCGTCCGAGCCGGCACCTGACCACCCGCCGGTGTTCAGGCGCCGGCAGCGGCGCTCACGGCGCCGAAGATCGACGACGTGCGGGGGAGCGCGTCCCGTATCGTCACCGCCTCAAGGTCGGGAACGGTGGGCTCATGGTCGGGAACGGTGGGGTGGTGCCGCCCAAGCAGCGGCGGACACAGGCGAACGTCGAGCGGATCCTCGCGGCGGTGGAGCAGCTGATCGAGCGCCGCGAGTTCGCGGACGTGTCGGTGCTCGAGATCTGCGAGGTAGCCGAGGTCTCGACGAGTTCGTTCTACGCGCGGTTCTCGTCGAAGGAGGCGCTGCACAGCGCGATGTTCGAACGCGTCATCGACAGCGCACGCCGCGAGCTCGAGGACGTGGTCACCGAGATGCTGCGCGAGCCGCTCGAGCCGGTCGTGGTCATCCGCACGGTGCTGTCCCACGTGGTGCAGTTCGTGCGCCGCCACGCGTCCCTGCTGCGCTCGATCGAACGCGACCCGGTGCTCGTGGAGCGCTACTGGCTGCTCACCTCGGACACCTCCGACGAACTCGCCGTCGTGCTCGAGACGCTCTACGGCGTCGACGACCCGGCGTTCCGACGTCGGCTGCAGCTCGGTGTCCGGGTCTGTGGCTCGACGGTGCTGCGAGCCGTCGGGGCGCCCGTGCAGTTCGGCGACCGTCTGGGGCTGACCGACGCCGAGCTCGTGGACGAGCTCGGCGACATGCTGGCCGCCTATCTCGACGTGGCGGCGAGCAGATCGCGTTGACCGTTCCAGTTCGGGACGATTTGATCGCCCGATGGGTGGTCATCGGGACCGCCTCGGGCAGAAGACGGTGAGGGGCGATGGGGGCAGGGACGAGGCAGTTCGCGGCGCGTCGACGCGCGGCGGTGGCGCTGATGGCGACGGCGCTGACGGTGAGTCTGGTCGGGGCCGCGTGCGTCGCGCCGCCGACAGGACCGGAGCCACCGCGACGGGACCCCGAGATCGACAGGATGCTCGCGGACCCCGAGTGGGCGGCACAGCTCGGTGAGACCGAGGAGGAGCGCGCGCAGATCATCGAGGACGTGTCGGCGTACGTCGACGAGTGGAGCCAGTGGGAGCTCGACGACCTCGAGGTCGAGAGGTGGAACCAGGAGAAGCTCGTCGCCGACGCCGAGGCGGAGGCCGAAGCGCGCCGGGCCCAGGAGCGTCTCGACGCCGAGGCGGCCGCCGAGGCCGAACGCCTCGCCGAGCTCACCGCCGGCCCCGGGCTCCCGGAGCTCCAGGAGCAGGTGACCGATGGTGCCGAGGACTACGACGTCTCGGCCGACGCCGCCCACTGGGCCTCCATCCCCGACTTCGCTGCGGGCCAGGCCGACTTCCGTCAGCGCCACGTCTCGACCACCCAGCGGGTCGACCGCCTCGTCGCCGTGATGCAGGCATCGGGTGAGCTCGAGCGTGTGGACGCCATCCCCGGCTGGGTGCCGCCGGAGGGTCAGGACGATCCGCTCTTCACCACGATCTGGCTGGACAAGGTCGAGGACCGCATCAGCGTCCTGGACCCGACCGGCGCGTGCAAGGACCGCGCCGGCAACCGCAAGGCGCCCACGGACGACGGCCTGCGTCCCGGCACGATCTACACGCCGTACCAGAACACCTTCGCCGGCTCCGGCGGCACACCGACCCATCTGGGTCAGCTCCAGACGGTCACACTCGGCGGCAAGCGCCACATGGTCGTCGAGGGTCACATCGGCAACCTCAACACCCTGGGCGTGCCGGCCGCGATCGGCGTCGCGACCTGGTTCCAGACCCGCATCTCGATCCTGACCGCCGAGAACATCGTGTCGGACCCCGACGGGTACGGGCCGTTCCGCCAGCCGTGGGTCCCCGGGACCTCGGAGCTGTCGGGTCGGGTGCAGGTGCTCTGCTACACCGACGACTTCGGACTCTCGACCGGTTCGCCGATCCGCCGTGCGATGTTCCGCGCGTACATCCCGATCGAGAACGAGGAGTACTCCCTCGTCGACGAGGTCTTCCAGCTCCGCGCCGCGGTCGGCAGCATCCCGCTCAACTGGGGCGAGCCGCCTGTGCTGTTCTACGGGGCGGACCAGCGGACCGTGCACCTCGGACGAGCGCCGCTCGGCCACCAGTCGACTTTCACCAACGGCGGCTTCGGCGTGACCCTGGGCAGCGGCGTCGTCACCGACAACAACGGGATCGCCGGCGACGACCTCGAGAGCTCGCTGCGTGGTCCGGTCGCCAGCGGGCTCGTGAACGCGCTCTCGGCGTTGGACGGCACCAGTGCGTGGGTGCTCGGCAAGAAGAAGGCGAACGCCTCGTGGGGGTGGTTCGGCTTCGCGATCAACAACTCCGCGCCGACGACGCCGACGGTCGACCTGGACTGGGTGCCGACCTACCGCAACGGCCAGGAGGACGACGAGTTCCGACTCCGCGGCTCGATCTCGATGAAGGACTGGCTGATCGAGGCACGGGTCAGCCTGCCGTGGGCGGCGCTCGGACTGGTGCCCTGCTACGTGAAGATGAAGGTCGACTTCTCGGCATCGATCTACGCCTCGGTCGACGTGCACGACACCGCCCGCACGGTGCTGGTGCCGAACATCGAGATCGGCGGCATCAACGCCAACGTGCACTCGATGTTCGCGAGCCCGCTGCCCCTCGGCTGCAACTCGCTCTACCTGTTCAAGTTCGTGAACAGCTGGGTCGAGAAGCTTCAGGGCAAGTTGCCGGCGATCAACCAGAACCTCTCGACGAACCTGCAGACGCAGCCGAACCTGCCGGCCGCGGTGCCGGCGACGATCCCGATCGGTGGCGGCCAGAACATGCAGGCCCTCTTCACCGGCTGGAACGACACCTGTGCGCCCTACGGCTGCAACGGCGGTGGCGCCGGTGACGTCGGCATCAGCTGGGCCGGCATCGAGGCGTCGGGGGACTTCCGGTTCACCGACACCAAACCGGTCCAGGCGACCCGACGCTTCCCGGCGTCGTACTCACCCACGACCGGTGGCACGGCCAACGACCGGATCCGCCACCACTTCGGACCGCAGAACGAGATCATCGACTTCTCGGCCTATGTGAACCCGTCGCTGCTCAACCAGATGTTGCGGGTGCTCGCCGAACACGGTCGACTCGACGGCGCGGCGAACGCCACCGAACCCGTGGTGGCCCGCACGGCACCGCTCTACATCAACACCCCGGTGGCGCCCGACAAGCCGCTCGGTCTGCACATCCCGCACCTCGAGTGGGATCCCGTCGGGCCGAACCTGCTGTCGATCGAATCGTTCGCGGCGGTCGGCGTCGGTTTCGACGCAGGGACGAGGAAGCTCGTGCCGTCGACGATCTCACCGTCGGACCCAGGGCTCGGCATCGCCATCAGGGCGCTGCGCTGCGAGAGCACGCTGTGGCTGAGCTGCAACGGCATCCCTGCGCTGGCGTCCGCGGCGGCGAACTACCTGGGCAACTCGCTGCTCAACCCGTTGCTGCAGAACACCGTCGGCCAGGTGAAGATCCCCCAGACCGGCAACTTCTCGCTCACCGGGGTGAAGATCGTCAACGAGGACGGCCACCTCGGGCTGCGTGCCTCGGTCGGGGCGAGCCAGCTGCGGGCGTGGGGTCACATCGATGCCTCGACCTACAGCTTCGACACCTTCTTCGAGGGCCTGGCCGGCACCGGGCCGGTGACGTACTCCTGGGTGATCCGCGACGGGGTGACGAACGCGGTGGTCCACACCGAGACGTCCCAGCAGCACCAGCTCGGCGGATTCTCCACGAGCGCGCTGCACCCGATGAACATGCTGGGCCTGCAGCTGCGGGTGGTCACGGCAACGGTCACCGCGACCCGTGGTGGACAGAGCATCACGACGACGCACACCCATCAGCGCATCAACTGAGCGCGTCCTGCGAACCCGCCGGGTCGGCCCCTCTCCGATCCGGCGGGTTCGCCGCGTCGTGTGTCCGGTACCTCGGCTCAGCCGGCGACCGGCTGGACCTCGATGGAGAACATGATCATGCCCTCCTGCTCGAGCGCGTCGGTCACGATGAGGCCGCTCTGGTGGCGGCCGGGCTCGGAGCGGCCGGGGGTGTTGTAGTTCGACGGCGAGCACTGGAGCACCACGTCGACCTCGGTGCTGGACACCGGGGTGGTGCTGAGCTCACGGCAGGTGAACATCGAGTTCTGGGCGAACGGCTTGACGAACGAGTTCGTGATCGACCCGCCCTGGCCCAGCGCGATGGGCAGCGACTCGTCACGCAGCCGCAGCGACAGGGTGAACGTCGTCTCCTGGTCGATCACCGTCGGCGAGAACGAGTGGCTCACGAGCACCGGGGCGCTGCGGTCCTCGCTCCCGCCGGTCACCTCGAACTCGAAGCGGGTGTCGAGCCCCGGGTAGTTCTGGATCGGAGGGGTCCCGTCGTTGATGCGTGCCTCGAGCTGCCAGGTCCCATTCGAGGCGACCTCGGGCAGCTCGCAGGTGAACACCAGTGCCACGTGCAGGAACCCGGTCACCGGCTCCATCGTGACGTCGCAGTAGCGCTGTGCGAGCAGCTGGGAACCGCTCGGGGTGAACAGCCAGCGGGGCGCCCCACCCGTGACACCCTCGTCGTCGTGCGCCTGGACCACGATGGTCACGGTGTCGCCGGGCTGCGCCGGCTGCGTGGTTGCTTCGTACGAGCTGACCGTCGGCCGCTGGTAGCTCGGTGGCTGGTTCTGGCAACCCGCCAGCACCGCCAACAACACCGCCACGACACCCATCGACCCCAGTCGTCTCATCTCCACAGCACTTCCCTGCCCGGGCAGATGCGCCCGATCGAATGAACGCGCAGGGTAACCGTGGGCCCTGACCAGTTGCTTACGGCCCCAGCGGCCGCGCCGGCGCTAACGTGTGTGACGTTCGTCTCACCTGGTGGTCTCGGCCGCCGAGGGTAGGAGGTCACGATGGACGACCGTCAGCACGGCCTCGGGGGAGGCCTGCATCACCCGAACAGCGACCAGCAGCGCGCGCCGCGACCCGATCACCGCTTCGAGGTCGTGGTCGCGCCGCTGCGTGGCGACCTCGCGTGGCGTCGTCGGATCCGCATGATCACGATCAGGGATCGTGTGCTGCGTGCCGGCTCGTGGGTGCTGCGGTGCCTCGCGGAGCTCGGCTGCTGGTTCACGGGCGTGCCGCCGCAGCGGTGCGGTCGGTCGGCGGGTGCGCGCTGAGCGCACACCGACGAGAGGTCAGTGCCTCGATCTGACAGTGTCTCGGCGATGAGCACGACCGAAGGCCAGGATCCAACCGCACACGTCGACGTCCTGATCGTCGGTGCGGGCATCTCCGGCATCGGTGCGGCGCACCACCTGCAGGAGCAGCTGCCCGACACGTCGTTCGTCGTGCTCGAGGCCAAGGAGTCCTTCGGGGGCACCTGGCTGACGCACCGCTATCCGGGTGTGCGGTCCGACAGCGACCTGTTCACCCTCGGGTACCGGTTCAAGCCCTGGCGTGGGCGTCCGATCGCCTCGGGGTCCGAGATCCTCGAGTACCTCGGCGAGGTCATCGACGACGACGACCTGGCCCGACACATCCGCTACGGGCACCGCATCACCGAGGCGAGCTGGTCGAGCGACACGGCCAGGTGGACCGTGACCGCGACGGTCGTCGACCCGTCATCGGGCGACGTGAGCGAGCGCGTGTTCACCACGGGGTTCCTGTGGATGTGCCAGGGCTACTACGACCACGACCGACCCCACACGCCGTCGTGGCCCGGGTTCGAGGACTTCGAGGGCACCGTCGTGCACCCACAGCACTGGCCCGAGGACCTCGACCTGTCCGGCCGGCGCGTCGTGGTCATCGGATCGGGTGCCACCGCGGCGACCTTGGTGCCGGCCATCTCGGACGACGCCGAGCACGTGACGATGCTGCAGCGCTCGCCGACGTTCTTCGTGTCACGGCCCAACTCGAACGAGCTCGCCGACACCCTGCGTGGACTCGACGTGCCCGAGGAGTGGACCCACGAGATCGTGCGGCGTCAGATGCTCGAGCTGACCGACCTGCTGACCAGCGCGTCCGCCGAGCATCCGGACCTGGTCCGGACCATGTTGCTCGACGAGATCCGTGGCCAGCTCCCGGAGGACTTCGACATCGATCGCCACTTCAGCCCGTCCTACCGGCCGTGGCAGCAGCGCATCGCCGCGTTGCCCGACGGCGACCTGTTCGCCGCGATCTCGAAGGGCACGGTGTCGGTGGTGACCGACACGATCGACCGGTTCACGCCGTGGGGCATCCTCACCGCCGGTGGCGACGAACTGCACGCGGACGTGGTGACCACGGCGACGGGCTTCGACCTCTCCGTGCTCGGCGAGATCGACTTCGTCGTCGACGGCACGCCCGTGGACCCTGCGGCGTCGGTCACCTACCGCGGCATCATGTTCACGGGCCTGCCGAACCTGGCGTACGTGTTCGGCTACTTCCGGGCGAGCTGGACGCTGCGCGCCGAGATCATCAGCGACTTCGTGTGTCGACTGCTCGCACACCTCCGTGACACCGGCGCACGAGAGGTCAGGGCGACGCTGCGCGACGACGAGCTCGACATGGAGCGCCGGCCCTGGGTCGAGCCGGAGAACTTCAACCCCGGCTACCTCGCCAGGTCGCTCGAGCTCATGCCGAAGCAGGGAGATCGTGAGCCCTGGCGGTGGGGCGCCGAGTACCCCGTCGAGAAGGTGGCGCTCGCCGAGGCGGACCTCGGCGACGGCACGCTCCACTTCAGTTGAGTCCGGCAGCAGTTGAGTTCAGCCGCACCTGAGTTCGGCAGCACCTGAGTCGAACGACCCTCATTTCTCCAGCGGTCCCCGGAACCGGTCGACATCTCTGTCGATGCCAGCTCCACGTGGTGTCGAAGGGATCGAGAGGATCAGGACGATGAGTCGACGACAGAACAGCAAGCAGCTGACACAGGCCACCTACGGCCTGGTGAAGTCCAACCCCGGGATGAACCGGTGGACCGTCAAGGCGGCCGTGCACGGCGCGGTCGTCGGCGGCATCGGTGTGCTGCTGGGGGTGGTCCTGCTCGCCAGCGGCGAGATCATGGGTGAGTCCGGTGGTGGCGCGAGCACGGTCACGATCATCGCCGGTGGAGCGCTCGTGGTCCTCGGTCTGTTCGCCGGTCTCACCGCGGCGAACCTGCAGCTGGCCGGCCTGGTGAAGGCCACCGACGACGTGCTCCACGGCCGTGAGGTCGACGAGTCCGCGGCGAACGCCGCCGCCCACGCGCAGCGCGGCGCGCTGATGCAGTGGTCGGCGATCTCCGTCGCCGTCGGCGCACTCGTCTCCTTCGTGCAGGGTGACGGCAACGGCGGCGCGGTGACGACGATCCTGCGGTCGCTGCTGGCGGGTCTCGTCGCCACCGTCTGGGCCGTCGTGACGGCGCTGGTCCTGCCGGTGATCGTCCTCGAGGGTGTCGGCGCCGTGCCCGCCATCAAGCGATCCGCCCACATCATCCGCTCCACCTGGGGCGAGCAGGTCTTCGGCAGCATCCGCATCGGCGCCCGGATGGCCCTGACCTTCGTCCTGCCCGGCATGTTGCTGATCGTCGGCGGCATCGCACTGGCGCTCGCCGTGGGTGGCGCCGCCATGGTCGCCGTCGGTGCGGTGATCGGCCTGGCCGGCGCAGTGCTGGTC
>JAFAFN010000282.1 GCA_023423475.1 Actinomycetes bacterium
GCCCGCACCGAGGCCGATGCGGCGGTGGGACGCGTTGCAGCGGCGGCTCGTCACGGCGACTTCTTCGCCGCGCTCACGATCGTGACCACGGTGGCGCGTCGGTGAGCCGCACCGATGCCCGCACCGATGAGCCAGCAGAGATGAGCCCGCGGAGGTGAGCACATCGCACGGACACGCGTCGTTCACGGCCGAGGGCGTTGACGACGCTCGACGGGGCTACCCGGCGACCGACCTGTCCTCGTACGCCCACGCCCGCGGGCTCGAGCCGGTGGGGCAGGTGCTGATCGGTCACGTCGCCGGTCTGAATCCGTTGTGGACCGACTACGTGTTCAACGTGCTGCGGGGCGAGCTGCCGGGCGGGCGGTTCGGGACGCTGCAGCACGAGCTGCACGAGGTCGGACTGGGCGACGACGGCGAGCCGACCCAGCCGGGGGAGTACTTCGGTCGCCGCAGCGCCGCCCGACCCGGGCTGGGGTCGTTGGTCGGCATCCGACGGGATCCGCCGAACGAGCCGTTCGCCGCATCGTCGATCTGGATGCCGGCGACCGGCGCCAAGGTGCTGGTCCCCGAGGCGGCCCTGCTGCCGAGGGCCGTCGTGCTGAGCACGACCCACGCCGTGTGGACCGAGCCGTCGCTCGCCCCGTGGGCCCCCGGGTTCCGCATGCGCTCGAGTCGCTGGATCGACGAACCGCTGCGAGCGTCGGTGGCCGCGGCGATCGCCGGACCGCTGCAGTCCCTCGACGCGACGTTCGTCCGCGTCGAGCTGTCCCACGGTGCGCTCGGCATCCGCATCGACGGGTTCCGCTCCGACGCGGAGTCGCTCGACGGCTTGGTTGCCGCCACCGTCGCGATGGCCGACTCGCTCGCCCAGGTGGCCCGGCCGTGGTGGATCGAACGCGACCTCGACGAACCGCTGTGGGCCTTCGACCGCTCGACGCATCCCGGTGGCTACCGGTCCTTCGAGAGCGACATGGAGCGCTCGGGACTCGACGCGCTGGAGCGTGACGCCCAGCGCTGGTCGATGGTCGTCGAGGACCCCGTCGCGCTGCATCGCGTCGCGCCGACCCTGCCGCTGCCCGGCACGTCGATGGGGGTGCTGCGCGGCACCCTCCCGGACTCGAACGCGGTCGGACGTCTGACGTGGCAGACGCAGTCGCACCCCGCTTCGTCGTCCTACCTGCGGCGCGCCGCGGTCGTCCGGGCCCGCCCCGACGCACCCGAGCTACCCGCAGGCGGTGTGCTCATCGCCGACACGGACATGTACGTCGCACATCGCGACGGCGTCGCGTGCTGCTGGACCCGGACCAACAGCGAAGGGCGCCTCGACACCGACGATCTGGCCCAGCGGGCCGTGGCGACGTTCCGGCTCGCCGGTGTCGCCGAGGTCTGAGCTCAGGCGGTCGCGCCGAAGCGCTCGACCTTGATGCGGGTCGGCGCCACTCCGGTCGCGATCACCATGTCGGTCACGGCATCGGCGAACCCGTTCGAGCCACACACGTAGACGGTGGTGTCGGCCGAGATGTTCGGCAGGTCGGCGGCGCTGAGTCGTCCTGCTAATCGGGACGCGCCGGGCGCGGCCGCTCGGGTCGTGATCACGGTGGTCTCCGGGCCGACGATCTCGTCCGCGTAGAGCAGTTCGTCGATCGTGCGGACCGAGACGACGAGCCGGAGCAGGTCGGGTCGGCCGAGTCGTCGTGCGTGGCGCAGCATCGACATGAACGGCACGATGCCCGACCCGCCGCCGATCAGCAGTGCGGGGGTCTCGCCCGTCCAGACGAAGAACCCGCCGATCGGACCGCGCAGCTCGAAGCGGTCGCCCACGCGTGCCTCGTCGTGCATGAAGCCCGAGACCTCGCCGTCGCCGAGTCGTTCGATGGTGAGCTCGATCACGCCGGAGTCGTCGGGTGCGGACGCGACCGAGTACGAGCGCGACGCCGTGTAGCCGTCGGGTGCGGTGAGCCGCAGCACGTAGTGCTGGCCGGCGAGGTGGCGGATCGGCCGCGACAGCTGGAACCGGAACGACGCCGCCGTCGCGGTCTCCCGATGGACCTCGACGAGCTCGGCCTCCTGCCAGGTCGTGCCGACGACCCGTACGCCACGTTCGGTCACGATGCTGCTCCTGTCGGGTCCAGCGGGTCGACGAACTCGCTGTCGAGCAGCGGATCGATCTGCTCATCGGGGCGGTCGACGAGCGCGATGAGCTTCTTCGGAGCGACGACGCAGTAGCTCTCGGTCACGACCTCGTTCACCTCGTCCCAGTCGGTGCCGTCGTCGAGCACCATGCCGAGGGCGTCACGACCCCAGCCGAGCAGGAAGAACGGTGGCCCGGCGTTGCGGAGCACCTCGAGCTCCTGGCCCGTCGACCGGAACGACAACACGACGAGCGGCGGGTCGTCGCCGTCCTGCATGCCGAACACGAAGGCGAACGTGCGCTTGCGGATCAACCAGCGGGTCCCGACCCAGGCCTGCTGCTCGTGGGTCTCGGGCAGCGCGTCGCAGATCTCGCGCAGCTTCGACTCGATGTCCTCGGGCACCTCGTCGGTGTAGCGACGCTCCGCGTCGGTCATGTTGCCGAGCCTACGCCCGCTCCCTCTCGCGCCTTCCGCCCCGACCCGCCCCAACATTGGACCGAATCCGCCCGAACGTTGGACACATACCGACCTTCTCGGCCCCGGATCCGCCGAGAACGGTCGGTTCCCGTCCAAGGTTGGGGAGACCCCGCGGCTCGATACCGTTCACGACGTGGCGCGTGCTGGCGAGTCGTACGAACTTGGCCGATCCTTGGTCCGCGAGATGCGCTTGTCGGTCGACGAGGTGCCCGACGACGGAGCAACTGACCGACTTCGCTGGGCGAGCTTTCGGGGACGAGGAACTCTGGCAGGCCATGCTCGGTGCTTTGGACGAGGCCGCAACGGACGATGAGCTCTGGGCACTCGGCGATGGGTTCATCCCCGAGTCCATCTGTTCCAGGAGGTCGCTCGATAGGAGGCTCCAGGAATTCGAGCAGTCCGACGAACGAATGAAGCGCCTGATCCATCTGGTCGAAACGAAGTCGTACGGCGACCTGCCGTGGCGGCCGCGACCCCCTGTTTGATCAATCGATCCAGAGCGACGGTGGCTCTACGTCTGTTGCGGTGAGGTCACCTACCGGTCGGGGCGGGGGTGACCGCCCACCACAGCAACGACGCTCCGACTGCGCACCAGATGAACAGTGGCGCCAGGAGGAAGCGCAGAAGGGCCCAGTCGTCCCCTCGGCATGGCTCCTGGTCACTGAGCAGCCCGCCATCCGGGTCGACAGGCAGACAACCGACGATCTGCCCGACGTCCGCCCGCCATCTCCACACGACGAGCGGCCAGATCACCAACCACACCGCGACCAGAACGCCGCGTCCAGCGCCCTTCCGCCGTGCCGCCTCCTCGTCCACCTCGGAAGTGTCGCGGAGTCTGCCGTCCAGCGACGGCTGACGCCCCAACGTTGGCTCGAACTCGACACCAACCGGTGGCCACAAGGCCGTTGTCCGCCGGATCCCAGGCATCGGCTGTCGGTTTCGGGCCAACGTTGGCGACCAAGTGTGATCCGTGGCCCAGAGGGCGCCGCTCGAGTCGGGCAACCGCACCGGAATCGTCAGCCGGCGGTCTGCCTGCAGTCATCGATCGGGGCTCGGTTCGAGCCGGCGGTGGCCGGCGAGTCGGGTCGGCAGCCGAGCAGGCGCCGATCGCCGAGTGGCTCATCGAGCACGATCGACGTCGGCTCGAACACCAGGTCCGACGTGCACGAGTCACCGAAGAACTCGGCCGTCGCCCGGATCGTCACCGAGTCGCTGTCCTCGGTGACGTCCCACCTCTTGAACTCGGAGCAGGAGCTCCCACCGAACTCGGCCTGCAGGTCGAGCTCTCGGTCGCCGTTCAGCGACACCAGGATCCAGTTGACCTCTGCCTCGGTCCGGTCGCTCGCCTTTGCACATGCAGACGCGCTGACGCACAACACCAACACGGCGACGAGCACGCACCGAGCGACCACACCCACCTCCCGCCGAGGACGGTAGCTGCCGACATCGTCACCACATCTGCTCCATCGTTGGCTCAGATCCGACATCAGCCGGCGACATCAGGGCCGCTCGGAGGCGATTGCGGCGACCCGGTGTCGTATCTGGTCCAACGTTGGCGGCCGAACGGCACCTCAGTCGCCTTGGTAGCGCTGCTCGAGCCAAGGATCGCCGCGGTCGTGGTAGCCGTTGCGCTCCCAGAAGCCCGGCTCGTCGTGATCGAGCAGCTCGATCCCCGAGGCCCACTTCGCGCTCTTCCAGAAGTAGAGGTGCGGCACGAGGAAGCGCGCCGGCCCGCCGTGCTCGACGGCGAGCGGCGCCCCGTCGTAGTCCCACACGACGTACGCCTTGGACCCGAGCACGTCGGCGAGCGGCAGGTTCGTCGTGTAGCCCGTGTGGCTCGAGACCATCACGTGGGTCGCGCTCGGCGAGGGCCCTGCGATCTCGAGCAGCGTGTCGACCGCGACACCGGTGAACTCGACCCCGAGCTTGGACCACGTCGTCACGCAGTGGATGTCGCCGTGGTAGGTGGCGGACGGCAGCGCACGGATCTCGTCCCAGGTCCACGTGGTCGGACGGTCCACCAACCCGCTGACACCGAACCTCCACGAGTCCGTCGCGATGGTCGGCGTCGCCTCGGCGTTCAGCACCGGCCAGGCCGTGCCGGCGTCGTACTGCCCCGGCGGCAGCCGCCCCTCTGGGCTCCGTCGTCGGCCGGTGAAGCCTCGGGTCACGCTCATCGCGCACGTCCTTCGTCCGTCTCGGGCCCGTGTCGGTCCGCACTGTAGCGAGCCGCCCTCGAGGCCCGGATCGCATCGCGCCGACATGAGGAGCGACCTGGGTGACACGATGGGTCGATGGCCGATCTGTCCACTCGTGCATCGCAGCTGCTGCAGCTCCACCACCGCGGCACCACCCTCGTCCTCCCGACCGTCTGGGACGCGTGGTCCGCCCGGACCGTGGTCGATGCCGGGTTCGAGGCGCTGACGATCGGCAGCCACCCCTTGGCGGACTCGCGCGGCCAGGAGGACCACGAGGGCATGACGCTCGACGACGCGCTCGAGGGCATCGCCCGGATCACCGCCGCGGTCGACGTGCCCGTCAGCGCGGACGTCGAGTCGGGTTACGGCACGGCCCCCGCCGAGCTGGTCGAGCGGGTGCTCGCTGCCGGCGCGGTCGGCATCAACGTCGAGGACACCGTGCACAGCGAAGGCGACCGCCTCCGCTCGGCCGAGGAGCACGCCGACTACATCGGCGGCATCCGCGCCGCAGCGGACGCCGCAGGTGTCGAGCTCGTCATCAACGCTCGCACCGACGTCTTCCTGAAGCCGCCCGGGACCTTCGACGACCCGCTCGCCGAGGCGATCACCCGGATGGCCGCGTGCGAGGCGGCGGGCGCCCGGTGCCTCTACCCGGTGCTCGCCCCGGACGCCGTCGCGGTCCGGACGTTGCTCGCCGAGCTGTCGACCCCGATCAACGTGATCGCCGATCCGGTCGGCGGATCCGCGGCCGGGGACCTCGCCGCGTTGCGGGCCATCGGCGTTCAGCGGGTGTCGTTCGGACCGCTGCTCCAAGGGTCGTTGACCCGGACCATCACCGACCTCGTCGCACCGTGGCGATGACCGGCGGCCTCCGGGCATGAGCCTGCTGCACCCGAGCGTGACGACCTTCGAGTCGGACCGCTCGTGGTGCTTCGAGCTGTCACCGGAGCAGCTCTGGGAACGGCTCACGAACGTGTCGGACTACGAGACCTGGTGGCCGTGGCTCCAGCGCTTCCGACCCATCGGCGGCTTCGACGAGGGCGCCCGATGGGCCTGCACCGTGTCGCCGCCGGTGCCCTACGACGTGAGGTTCTCGGTGCTGCTCGAGGACGTGCGACCGGCGTGCTCGGTCCGAGCGAGGGTGGTCGGCGACATCGAGGGCGACGCCGAGCTCGAGCTGCATCCGGACGGCGATGGCTGCAGCGCCCGACTGCGCTCGCACCTGGCGCCCGCGAACCGAATGCTGCGCAGCGTGGGCGCGGCGGCTCGACCGTTGGTCGAGTGGAGCCACGACTGGGTGCTCGACCAGGGCCAGCGCCAGTTCCTGGCCGGTCTGGACGCCTGAGCCCATTGCTCGGCGAGCGAGTGCCGAGGCTCAGCCAGGTCCGGCTGCGGCGTGCACGCGCTCGATGCGGTTCCGTCCGGCCTGCTTGGCACGGAACATCGCCTCGTCCGCGCAGCGGATCACCTCGGAGTGGTTGACCGAGCTCTGGGAGTCCGCCAGTCCCACCGAGACGGTGAAGGGCGGGACCTCGCCGGCGAGCACCGCGTCGGCCAGGTTCATCGCGACCCGCTCGACGATCGGGTGGATCTGCTCGCAGCTGGCCTCGGGGAAGACGACCACGAACTCCTCGCCACCCCACCGGCTGACCAAGTCGGTCTCTCGCGAGGTCGCACGCAGCAGCCGGGCGAAGGACCGCAGTGCGCGGTCGCCGGTCTCGTGGCCGAAGGTGTCGTTGAGGTCCTTGAAGTGGTCGAGGTCGAAGAACGCGATGGCGTAGGCGGCGTCGCCGTCACGCAGGTCCGACAGCGCGGCCTCGAGGCTGCGTCGGTTGAGCAGGCCCGTGAGCGGATCGGTGTTCGCCTGCAGCTCCGAGGAGGCCATGGCTCGGAGGATGCCGATGCGCGAGCCGGCCTGTTCGGCGAGGGCCTCGAGCGCGGCCCTGGTCTCCGACGTCGGCGGCGCATCGACCGGGGCGGTCGTGTGCAGCACACCCATCGGTGTGCCGAGCACGGTCACCGGGACGCACAGCGCCGAGCAGTCTCCTCCGGGGCGGTGACGCAACTTGGGGCACGCGTCCAGATCGCTCGAGCTGGCGAAGGTGGTGGTCCGCGAACGACGGACCGCCGGGCAGGACCACGGTGTCTCGACGCCGCACGACGGGCCACCGTCGGCCACCGCCACACGACGCAGGTGCGCCCGACTCGAATCGGCGAGCAGCAGCTCGGCGGGCTGGTCGCAGACCGTCGAGAGCGCTTCGGCGACGACGTCGAACGCGTCCTGGTCGGACTCGGTCATGTCGAATGCGCCCTGCAGGCGGCCGACGAGCACGTGGTGTTCGCTCTGCTCGACGAGCGAACGCTCGTAGTCCTCGATCGCCGCCTGCTGTGCCTGCAGTGCGGCGCGGATCGGACGTGCTGAGGTCAGGTAGATCGCGATCGAACCGAGCAGGGCGAACACGAAGCCGCGGGTCATGAAGCTGCTGAGGCCACTCAGTCGGTGCAGCCAGTTGTTGGTGATCCAATCGGACGCGGCGAAGGCGGCGAACATGCCGGCCATCGCCAGCACCATCTGCTTGACCAGGTTTGCGACGGAGTCATCGAGCGTCGCGACGTCCTTCGTCTTCCAGATCGGCTTGTCCTCGTTGCGTCCCATTCCCATGACCTCTCCCTGATGACATCGCCATGAGATGACGGCCGGTTGAACAATCTCCGGCGTCCTGGTGTCGGATGAGGCTTGCCCCGCTCGTACCCGCCCGGCAGGCTTCGACGGCGTGAACTGGCCGACCTGGAACCAGGCCGCACTCGCTGCGCTCGTGAGCTGCCTGCTCGCGCTCGGTCTTCGCCGATTCCGACCCACTGCGCGGTCCACCGCGGTGATCGCCCCGGCCGCGTTCGAGTTCGCGCTGATCGCGTCGCTGTAC
>JAFAFN010000302.1 GCA_023423475.1 Actinomycetes bacterium
ATCGCGAGCACCTCGTTGTGCAGCAGCGCCTCGCCCTCGGCGAGCTCCGGCAGGGGCACCTCGATCAGCTCGACGTCGTCCCACGTGACCAGCCCCTCGGGCCGGCGCCGCAGCACGATCCGTTGCATCGTCTCGGGCAGGTCGTCGCGGGTGATCAGCCCCGTCATGGTCGGTCACCGTAGCGAGCGAGCCAGCGCGAGCAGGCCGGAACGGGCCTCAGAGGAACGACGTCGGGTCGAACTCTTCGAGCGGGATGATCCGCAGTCGGGGCAGACGGTGGGTGAAGCTCTCCGCATCGTGCTCGAGGTCGAAGACGTCGAGACCGGCGGCGATCAGCTCGGCGTACTGGGTGCTGATGAACTCCTGGAAGCCGAGCAGCCCGACGCGGCGGTCGCCGATCAACGGGGCGAGCTGGGGCACGAAGTCCGCGTCGTGGCTCGCCAGGATCACGTCACCGGGGCGATCGGCGATCGCCTCGAGCGTCCGCTGGATGCCGACGTCGACCACCTTCTGGTCCGAGGTCCCCGAGAGCGGGACCGGAGTGAAATCCATTGCCATCAACGCCTGCATGAACGGCATCGGCAGCGTGCCGGAGCTGGCGTTCACGAAGAACAATGCGGTGACCGGCTGACCGTAGGTCCGCTCCACGAACCCTCGGACCCGGTCCCAGCGGGGCCGGTCGTCGGGCGCCGGGCGACCGTTGAGGATGTTGCCACCCAGCGTCGCGTCGATGTTCTCGCCATCGACGAGCAGGTACGTGGGTCGGCCCTCGTCGGTCATCGCGCCAGTCTCGCAGCGAGCATCCCGATTCCGTCGGACGACCTCGGGTGATCCCGTCAGCACGAGGGTACCTAGGATGGCGATCGGTGTTCCCGCCTTCGTAGCTCAGGGGATAGAGCAACCGCCTCCTAAGCGGTAGGTCGCTGGTTCGAATCCAGCCGAGGGCACCACTCAGGAGGTGTCCACATGGACGTCGTCGTCATCGGAGGACACGGCAAGGTCGCGCTGCGGCTGTCCGCCCTGCTCGTGTCAGGGGGCGACGCCGTGACGTCGCTGATCCGCAACCCCGACCACGCCGACGACGTGGCGGCCACCGGTGCCACACCCGTGGTCGCCGACGTCGAGTCGCTCCACACCGACGGCATCGCCGAGATCCTCCGCGGACACGACGCGGTCGTGTGGTCCGCAGGTGCGGGCGGCGGCAATGCCCGCCGCACCTACGCCGTCGACCGAGAGGCGGCGATCCGCTCGATGGACGCGGCGGAGTCCGTCGGCGTACGCCGCTACGTGATGGTCTCGTACTTCGGCGCCGGGCCGGACCACGGCGTCCCCGACGACCACAGCTTCCAGGCCTACGCCGAGGCGAAGGCGGCCGCGGACGGCTACCTCGCGACCACCGGCCTGGACTGGACGATCCTCGGACCGGGCACCCTCACCGACGAACCGGGCACCGGCGAGATCGGCATCGGCGCC
Source organism: Actinomycetes bacterium (assembly GCA_023423475.1). Taxonomy (GTDB): domain Bacteria; phylum Actinomycetota; class Acidimicrobiia; order Acidimicrobiales; family Microtrichaceae; genus JAFAFN01. The sequence goes on from JAFAFN010000302.1 coordinate 1,474, forward strand.
GAGGCCACGACATCGGACGTCCCTCGCGACGACGTCGCCGCGGTGGCCGCTGCGGTGCTCCACTCCCCCGCCACCGTCGGGCATCGGATCGACTTCAACTCCGGCTCGACGCCGATCGGCACCGCCATCGCCGCGCTCGGCTGAGCCGGACCGCTGACCTAGCGTGACCGCATGATCGAGGAACTCGCACGTTCGGTCCGCGACGGTGAGGTCTCGCCGTCAGAGCTCGTCGCCGACTCGTTGGCCCGCATCGACGCCGCGGCATCGCTCAACGCCGTGACCGCCACCGATCCCGAACGGTCGCTCGCCGAGGCCGAGGCGCACCCACGGACCGGGCCGCTGGCCGGGCTCCCGCTCCTGGTCAAGGACATGGCGCGCTGCGCCGGCTGGCGCACGACCTCGGGCTCGTCGCTGTTCGCCGACGCCGAGCCGGACCTCGTCGACGACGCCGCCGTCGAGCGGCTGCGCGCCGCCGGCGCGATCGTCGTCGGTCGGACCAACTCCCCCGCATTCGGCCACGCGCCGTACACCTCGAACGAGCTGTTCGGATCGACGCTCAACCCGTGGAACCCGCAGCGCTCACCCGGCGGCTCGAGCGGCGGATCCGCCGCGGCGCTCGCCGCAGGACTGGTCCCGCTCGCCACGACCTCGGACGGCGGCGGCTCGGTCCGCATCCCCGCGAGCTGCTGCGGACTCGTCGGCTACAAGCCGACCATGGGAGCGATCGGGCGCAACGTGCTGCCGCGCTGGGTCGAGTTCTCCACCCAGGGCATCACCGCGTCGACCGTCGCGGACGTCGAGTACCTGGCTCGGATCGTGCTCGGTCCGGCGCCGGGCGACTGGACCTCGGCGCCCGCGGGCACGGTCGCCACCGCGCCCACCGCGCCATCCAGGGTGCTCGCCTGTCGGACCTTCCGGGCCGACGTCGACCCCGTCGTCGAGGCCGCCTACGACGACGCCCTGGCGCAGCTCTCGGCCTCGGGTGTCACCGTCGAGCGCGTCGACGCCCCGTCGAACCCCGCGGCGGTCGCCGACTGGTTCGTGATGTCGTGCGCGGAGCTCGCCCAGAGCCTCGGCGACCTCAGGGACCGCTGGGACGAGGTCGACGACGACCTGCGCGACAAGCTGCTCTTCGGCGAGCAGGTCGCCCTCGCCGACTACCTGGCGGCACAGCGACGGCGCCACGAGATCGGGGCCCGCATCGACGCCGTGCTCGGCCAGGACTCGGTGCTGGTGCTGCCCACCCTCAACGTGCAGAGCTGGGGGCCGGCCGAGTCACCCGCATGGGACGCGGGGTCGGTCACGGGTGACCCGACGATCGCCACGAACACCCCGGAGCTGAACGGCACGGGCCATCCGGCGGTCTCGGCACCGCTCGGCCTCGACGACGTCGGTGTGCCCTTCGGTCTCCAGATCGTCGCACCCCGCTACGCGGACGGCCTCGCGCTCGGCCTCGCCGCCGAGCTCGAACGGCTCCGCCCGTGGCCACTGGTCGCGCCGGGCTACACCCCCTTCGGAACGCAGGGCTGACGCACCCGGCGCACTAGCGTGGACCGTCCCAGCGGCACCGATCGGTGCCGCGCAGGTCCGACCGTGCCCACCAGGAGTCCTCCGTGCTGATCCTCGCCATCCTCGCCTTCGGAATGATCGTCGGTTGGCTCGCCCAGATCGTCGTCGGTGGTCCGACCCGACCGAACGCCCAGTCGCTCGTCGCCGGTCTGCTCGGTTCGCTCGTCGGCGGCACGCTCGCCAGCCTCATCTCGGGCGAGGACTTCAAGTTGCAGTTCAGCGGCCTCATCGGCTCCTTCGTCGGCGCGGTCATCGTCGTGCTGATCTGGAACGCGATCGCCGCTCGGTCATGACCTCGACCGGCGGGGTGGACTCGGCCCGGTGAGCGACCGGGTCGACGCCGTCGTCGTCGGGTCCGGGCCCAACGGTCTGGTCGCCGCACTGACCCTGGCTCGCGCCGGATGGAAGGTGCTCGTCCTCGAGGCGAACGACCGGCCCGGCGGAGGGACCCGATCGGCCGAGCTCACGCTGCCCGGCTTCGTGCACGACGTCTGCTCGGCGATCCACCCTCTCGGTGTCGGTTCACCCGCGTTCCGCGACCTGGGACTCGAGCGTGAGGGAGTGCGCTGGATCCACCCGGAGGTCCCGCTCGCCCACACCTTGCGGCCCGAGCGAGGCGTGCTGCTCGACCGCTCGCTGGAGCACACCGTCGACGGACTCGGACAGGACGGTCCGGGGTGGCGGCGACTGGTGGGACCGTCGGTGCGCGCGGGACTGCCCCTCTCGGACTCGCTGCTCGCACCGCTGACGATCCCGCCACGGCACCCGATCACGCTCGCCCGCTACGGAGTCACCGGCATCCGGTCCGCCCGGTCGATCGCCCGCACCCACTTCGACGGCGACGCCGGCCCCGCGCTGCTCGCCGGACTCGCTGCCCACTCGATGCTGGCGCTCGACCGCCCGATCACCGGCGGCTTCGCCATGCTGCTCGCCCAGCTCGGCCACGTGGTCGGCTGGCCCATGGCCGAGGGCGGGTCCCAGGCCATCGCCGACGCGCTGGTCGCGCTGCTGGAGCGGGCTGGCGGCGAGGTCCGCTGCGGTGTCCGGATCGGCGCCCTCTCGGAGCTGCCACCGGCTCGAGCGGTCGTGCTCGACGTGACGCCCCGACAGCTGATCGGGATCGCCGGGGAGCGGTTGCCGGCGTCGTACCGGCGGCAGCTCGACCGCTATCGCTACGGGCCCGGCGTGTTCAAGGTCGACTGGGCGCTCGACGGTCCGGTGCCCTGGCGCGACCCCGACGTCGCCAGGGCCGGCACGGTGCACGTGGGTGGCACCTTCGACGAGGTGGCGGCGGCCGAGGCCGACGTCGTGGCGGGCCGGACACCCGAGCACCCGATGGTGCTCGTGGCCCAGCAGAGCCTCTTCGACCCGACCCGTGCACCCGCCGACGCCCAGACGCTCTGGGGGTACTGCCACGTCCCGTCCGGCTCGACCGTCGACATGACGGGGCGGATCGAGGCGCAGATCGAGCGGTTCGCCCCGGGGTTCCGCGACCGCATCCTGGCCCGAGCCGTCAGCGGCCCTGGCGCAGTAGAGGCCCACAACGCGAACTACGTCGGGGGCGACATCAACGGTGGTGTCGCCGACCTGCAGCAGTTCCTGTTCCGTCCCGTGCCGTCGCTGTCACCATGGCGGACACCCGTCGACGGGTTGTACCTCTGCTCCTCCTCGACCCCACCGGGCGGAGGGGTGCACGGCATGTGCGGACGAGCGGCCGCGGACGTCGTCCTGCGCGACGCCGCCCACGGCAAGCTCTGAACCCGCCTCAGCGCGGGGCAGGTCGCGTGCCGCGGATCAATCCGCCGGGCAGCGCGCCGGTGTGGGTGCCGTCCTCGAAGGTCACCGTGCCGCCCTTGACCGTGTAGCGGTAGCCAGCGGCCGTCTGCATCAGGCGACGCCCACCCGCAGGAAGGTCGTGCACGATCGTCGGGGGATGGCACGCCAGCGCGTCGAGGTCGATCACGTTGAGGTCCGCCAGGTAGCCCGGAGCGAGCAGGCCCCGGTCGTTCCACCCCATGTGCGCCGCGTTGCGGGCGGTGTGCCCGTGCACGATCCGTTCGAGGGGCACCTTGTCACCACGCGAGCGATCGCGGCTCCAGACCGTCATCGACGACGTCGTCATCGAGGCGTCGCAGATCGCGCCGCAGTGGGCACCCGCGTCGGACAGACCGAAGAGCGTGTTCGGCGACGTGATCATCTCGTGGATGTCGTCGAAGTTGCCGTGGGCGAAGTTGAACAGCGGCAGATACAGCAGCTGGGTGCCGTCACGCTCGAGCAGCAGGTCGTAGACCATCGACGCCGGGTCCGCGCCGTCGCGCCGGGCCTCGGCCGCGATCGACCAGTCCCGGTCCATCTCGTAGTCGACCGGGTCGGACAGCCGGAACGTGATGTCGAACCCGGACATGATCTGCTGCACGATGCCGGGCTCGAGCGTCGCGACGATCTCGGCGTGCTCCGCCAGGATGCGGCGCTTGCGCTCCGGATCCCGCAACGCCGTGAGCTTCTCCTCGATCGGAGCGAACCCCAGCTCGCCGTAGGACGCACAGAAGGCGAACGGGTTCGCGGTGGCCTGCATGCCGAGCAGCACCCCGATCGGGCGGGATGCGACCTGTGCCTTCACGTCGAGGCCCCCGTCGACCATGCGATCGACCCAGTCCATCTGGAAACGCCACCGCTCGGGCGAGTGGTACGCCTGCTGCATCGTGAACGACAGGGGTCGCCCGCTGACCCGGGCGAAGGTCTCGAGCAGGTCGAGCTCGCGCTGCGCGACCTCGTCGTCGGGTGTCTGGTAGAGGTCGCTGATCAGCTGCACCACACCGGCACCCGCGGTCCGCATCGCGTCCGCGATCGCGAGCAGCTCGGCCTCGGACGCGGTCAACGTCGGGATGTGCTCCCCCTCGGACGTCCGGTGGATCTCGGTGCGCGAGGTGGCGAAGCCGATCGCACCGGCGGCGAGCGCCTCGTGCACCTGCCGGGCCATCTCGGCGATCTCGCCCTCGGTCGGCGCCTGCGTGTGATCCGCGCCGCGCTCCCCCATGACGAACGTGCGCAGCGCCGCGTGCGGCACGTGCGAGGCCACGTCGACGGTGTGCGGCTTCGACTCGAGCGAGTCGAGGTACTCCGGGAACGTCTCCCAGTCCCACGTCAGGCCCTCGGCGAGCGCGGTGCCGGGGATGTCCTCGACCCCTTCGAGCAGGCTGATCAGCCAGGCGTGCTTGTCGGGCGATGCCGGTGCGAACCCGACCCCGCAGTTGCCCATGGCGATGGTCGTCACGCCGTGCAGCGACGACGGGGCGACCACCGGGTCCCAGGTGACCTGACCGTCGAAGTGGGTGTGGATGTCGATGAAGCCCGGCGTGACGATGGCACCGTCCGCGTCGAGTTCACGCGTCGCGGTGCCGGTGACCTCGCCGACCTCGGTGATGATCCCGTCACTGACCGCGACGTCGGCGCGCACGGCCGCGTTGCCGCTGCCGTCGACCACGGTGCCGTTGCGGATGATCAGGTCGGCCATGCGTTCCCCCTGTTGCGTGCGCCGCCCGTACCCCCGAGCAGCGGTCCCCTCAACCCTTGCCCAGATCGTCTCCGGTTTCGAGGCGGTCACCTCGATGACGAGGAGGATGTGGGATGTCAGCCGGCGGCGCAGGTCCCGGTGGAGACGACCGTTCCATCCGGCAGGATCTCGACCTGGAGGTCCCGGCCGGGCTTCACGTAGTCGGCGTCGACCAATGCCTGCACGTCCGGCGGCTTCGAACCCATCTCGAGCTCGTAGACCATGGCGGCGGTCTCGACCGTCCTGCGGTCCGTCTCGCACGCGGCAGCCGCGGCCCGCTCGGCGTTGGCGGCGCCGGGTTCGGCACCGCCCGCCGGCACGTCACCCGCCGGCACATCACCCGGCACCACCGAGCTCGGCGCGCCGCCGCGCACGATCTGCACGTCGTCGCCGCCCGTGTCCGAGAGGATGCGCCAGCTCAGCAACGCCATGATCCCGACCGCCAGCAGGATCGACAGCAGTCCGAGCCCGCGGAGCCACCCCATGGCGTTGCCGCTGGGCCCCCGGACCGGCTTCGGTCCCCGGGGTCGATCTGCCGTCCGTGGTGCGCCACCCGGCGGAGGGCCACCTGCCGCTGCGCCGCCCAGGACGCCCGACGCGGCTGGAGACGCGTCGGCCTGCGCAGCCCACTCGCGATCGCTGCGGGCCAGCTCGTCCTCGGCGCTCTCGGTGTGCTCCTCGTCCGACATCGGCACGACCTCCTCCGATCGTCCGACGCTACCAAGACGGGGGTTCGGTCCCTCTCCCTGCGCACGTCGCGCTCATCTCCGGCCCGCTCCGGCCGACAGGTTCGACGACGGAGCACGCACCACTCGGGAGACTTCCATGACGGCACTGATCCAGCGACAGATCCGACGGCGACGTGCCCGACGTGCCCATGAGTGGATCGCGGACATGGAGCGATTCGAACGCACCCGCGCCGCGCTCGACCGCGCCGTGTGCCGTGCCGACGCCTCCGCGGACTGAGCCCGATGGACGACCGTCGAGGACGCCGGAGTCCCGGACGGTTCGACGGCCTGCGGCGGTAGCGTGCACGAGGTGACCAGCGACCCCCGAGGCGACGGTGAGCCCTCTCGACAGGACCCGGACCCGACCGAGCACGACCCCCAGCAGTCGGAGCTCGCCGAGCTGATCAACGGCGTCGACGACGTCACCGCGGCGAGCGAGCTCGGCACCTTCGGCCGACCCTGGCCGCTCTTCGGCGTGCTCGGCACGCTCGTCGTGTCGAACGTCGTGGCCAACCAGTTCCTGCCGTCGTGGGCCTACATCCCGTGGAACTGCTCCATCGCCGCGATCCTGGTGGTGACCGCGACGCGCTACGACCACTGCACCGCGGACGAGATCGGGCTCTCGCCCAGGAAGCTGCCCCACGGGTTGCGCGTGGGCGGCGCGCTCTCGGTCGGCCTGCTCGCCGTCTACCTCGTGGGACTCGCCCTGCCCATGACCAGTGGGCTCTTCCAGGACGACCGGGCCGACATCGCGCTGCCGTCGGTCCTGTGGCAGAGCCTCGTGGTGGTCCCGTTCGGCACGGTGCTCATGGAGGAGATCGCCTTCCGCGGCGTGCTGCCTGCCATGTTCCGGAAGCGCCTCGGTGGCGGGGACCGCCCCCTGCTCAAGGCCGACGTGCTCGCCGCGCTGTTCTTCGGCCTCTGGCACGTGCTGCCGTCCTGGGACGTGAACGAGGTCAACCCCGTGTTCCGCGACCACCTGCCCGGCCCACTCGGTCGCGCTGCAGCCATCTCAGTCGGCGTCGTCGGGACTGCTGCAGCGGGCATGGCCTGGTCGTGGTTGCGCAACCGCTCGGGCAGCATCGCGGCGCCCGCGGTGCTGCACACGTCGACCAACAGCCTCGGCTACCTCATCTCGTGGATCGCCCAACGCGCCTGAGCGCACACCCCACCCACGCCGACAGAGACGGCGACTGGAGCAGACATGACCGCAGTCGACACCCCCCTGGAGTCCCCGCCCGAGGTGGACGACTCGACGCCGACCGAACGCCTCGCGTTCGGTGAGCGCCTCCGCAAGCAGGTCTCGCGCGAGGCGCTCGGCGAGTGGGAGCCCCCTGCCGACCGGCCCGACCCCGTCGAGGTGCTGATCGAGCAGAGCCGGACCCGTGTGCCCGAGCTCGTGCCCGTCCGCTACGGACGTATGGCCGTGTCGCCCTTCACCTACCTGCGCGGGTCGCCGGTGATGATGGCCCACGACCTGGGCAACGCGCCGTCGACGACGCTGCGCACGCAGCTCTGCGGCGACGCCCACCTGTCGAACTTCGGCTCGTACGGCACACCCGAGCGCAACCTGATCTTCGACCTGAACGACTTCGACGAGACCCTCCCGGGTCCGTTCGAGTGGGACGTGAAGCGACTCGTGGCGAGCTTCCTCGTCGCGGCGCGCACCTCCGGTCAGGGAGAGAAGGCCGGCCGCCGCGCTGCACGCAGCGCGGCGCGTTCGTACCGCACCAACATCCGACGTCTCGCCGAGGCCGACGTGCTGGACATCTGGTACGAGCACATCGTGCTCGACGAGGCGATGCAGGACTTCGCCGGCATCGTGTCACCCAAGAAGCTCGCCAAGTCGATCGCGAAGGCACGGCACCGCACCTCGGCCCAGGTCCTCACCAAGCTGACCGAGGTCGTCGACGGCGAACGTCGCATCCGGCACCAGCCGCCGGTGCTCGTCCCGCTCGACGCACCCGACTGGCACGAGCTGGCCGCCGGCTTCATCGACGAGTACTCGCGCAGCATGGACGATGAGCACTCCCAGCTGCTGGCGCGCTTCACCCTCAAGGAGGTGGCGGTCAAGGTCGTCGGCGTCGGCAGCGTCGGCACCCGTTGCCTGATCGCGCTGATGCACGGCCGCGACGAGGACGACGTGCTCTTCCTGCAGATCAAGCAGGCCGAGCGATCGGTGCTCGCGCCGTACGCCGGCGAGAGCGAGTACGAGAACCAGGGCGAGCGCGCCGTGGTCGGCCAGCGCCTCATGCAGGCCGCGAGCGACGTGTTCCTCGGCTGGACCGTCGGCCCGGGTGGCAACCACTTCTACCTACGCCAGCTGCGTGACATGAAGGGCAGCGTCGACGTCGACACGCTGCCGCCCGACGGGCTCGTCGTCTACGCAGAGCTGTGCGGCCGCACCCTGGCCCGCGCACACGCTCGCTCCGCGGATCCACTGGCGATCGCCGGCTACCTCGGCAAGCCCGAGCGCTTCGACGAGGCGATGGAGGCCTACGCCGTCGCCTACGCGGACCAGACCGAGCGCGACCACGCCCGATTCCTCGAGGCGATCGACAAGGGTCAGATCACGGCCCTGCCCAACGTCTGAGCCGGCTCAGCCGGCCAGCGTCTTCAGCTGCGACGCGATCGCGAGCTGGATGATGCCCCACATGATCAGGCGGATGCCGCCGAGCAGCGCGAGGACCAGGATCGTGATGCCGGGCCAGACGATGG
>JAFAFN010000343.1 GCA_023423475.1 Actinomycetes bacterium
GCCCTGGCCGATCACCAGCACACGGTCGACACGGCCGCTGGAGAGACCCGTGCGCACCGCGTCGGGCAGCGTGTCCGGCCCGAGCACGACGCGCATCTCGCCATCCCCGTCCTCGACGAGCTTGCCCCGCAGCGTCTTGCGGAACGACGAGGGCGAGGCGGTGATCTCCTTGAGCAGGAAGTGCGGGAACTCGCCCCGGTCGATGTCGCGGGTGGTGACCTGGGCGACCTGCAGGTCGTCGTCGGTCACCGGCAGCTCGGTGCCGTCGTAGGACCAGCGAGAGATGCCTTCGACCGCACCGGCGCCATCGGCGCGCAGCTCGATGATCTGGCCCCGGCTTCCCGTCGGGTTGTCGGGATCCGCCGGCGTCTCGCCGTCCATCCGCAGGTAGGTGGCGGTCTCCTCGACCACGCCGTACGGCTCGGACGCGACGATGAACGCGTCGTCGGCGAGGCCGACGTAGACCGCCTGGCCGCTCCCCCGCAGCGCGAGCAGCAGGCGATCGGGCCCCGCGACGGTGGTCGCGGCGATCGCGACCGAGCCCTCGAGCGAGGCGACCGTCTCCCGGAAGGCGCTCGACGGGTCGATGCCCTCGGCGAGCCGCCGCGCCATCAGCGTCGGGATGACCTTGGCGTCGGTCGTGATCTCGGCCGCGATCTGCAGGTCCTCTGCCGCGGTCAGATCCGCGTAGTTGTCGACGTCGCCGTTGAGCACGGCGGTGACGAAGGGGCGCTCGGTCCCGTCGAGCTCCTCGGAGCACTGCGGGTGTGCGTTGGGCTCCGAGATGATGCCGATCGACGCCCAGCGGGTGTGGCCGAGCACGACGCCGTCGACCTCGGGAGACGTGAGGGCCGCCTGCAGCAGGGTGTCGGCACGCAGCGCGGCGCGCAGCACCGCGGTGTTGTCGCCGAGCTCGCCGATCTCGGCAGCCGCCTTGTGCACCACGACGAGCACGCCGTCGACGAGTCGCACCGAGCCGGACCCGAAGCCCCGGTCACGGCGACGGGCGAGCTCACCCGCGGTGACGGGATCATCCGGGTCGAGACCGTGGCCGGTGAGCTGGATCTCGAGTCCTGCGGAGTCGCGACCACGGACCTCGAGACGGTCCAGGGCGGAGAGCGCCTGGTGCACGCTGAACATGACGCCCAGCCCGGCGTCGGGGACCTCGACCTCGGTCAGCCCGGCGACCTCGTCCGCCGCGCGGAGTCGGTCGCGTGCGATGGCCCAGGCTGCGTCCTTGCACCGGATGAGGGTCGCGTTGGTGAGCTCGAGCTGCTCGGCGGCGCCGACACCGGCGGCATCGAGCAGCTCCTCGATGCGGACGCATCGATCGCCGACCGCCTCGATGTGCGCGGTCAGCTGGGCGGTCGCCGCAGGATCATCGAGCAGGGAGCGGAGGCCAGGCACCCCTCGGAGTGCCGCATCGACGGACTCGAGGGCACCGGCGGCACGGTCCAGCCGGGCCAGCAGGCCCTCGAGCGACGGCTCGAGCTCGGCTGCGGCGACCGCCACCAGGTCCGCCAGTCCACGGGCGGGTACCGGTGCTCGTTCCGATGGGCGTCGGACGACCGCGATGATCCCGCACATGTTGCACTCTCCTACCGCAGATCGGTCGTCCCCCGGGGGTACGGGACGACGCAAAACCCTAACAGCGCCGCAGCGGAGTGGCGCGTCGAGCGTCCCCGGGCCGAGGGGGCGGACCCGACCGTCAGTCGAGTGCGGCGACGGCAGCGGCGAGCTGCTCGGCAGCCGCAGCAGCGATCGAGGACTCGGTCGCCTCGACCATCACCCGCACCACGGGTTCGGTTCCCGAGGGACGGAGGAGCACCCGGCCATCGACGCCCAACTCGGCGGCCACGCGCTCGATCTCGGGCGCCAGGCGAGCGGCGACGTCCGGCATCGGCCGTTCGACCTTCACGTTCACCAGAACCTGGGGCAGCTGGGTCATCGACGCGGCCGCGAGGTCCGCCAGGGGGCGCCCTGCCCGCCGGGCGAGGTCCAGCAGCAGCACGGCCGCGAGCAGACCGTCACCGGTCGTCGACAGGTCGCCGAAGATGAGGTGTCCTGACTGCTCACCGCCGAGGGAGTAGCCACCGGCGGCCATCGCCTCGAGCACGTGCCGGTCCCCCACCGGCGTCTCGACGACCTCGACACCCGCTGCCGACATGGCCCGTCGGAAGCCGAGGTTCGACATGACGGTCACAACCACCGCGCCACCGGCGAGTCGGCCGCGAGCTGCGAGGTCGACCGCAGCCATCGCGAGGATCCGGTCACCGTCGATCAGGGACCCGTCGTGCCCGACGGCGAGCACCCGGTCCGCGTCGCCGTCGAACGCGATGCCAGCGTCGGCTCCCTCGGCGCGCACCGCGTCCTGGCATCCTGCGGGGTGGGTCGATCCGCAGTCCTCGTTGATGTTGAGGCCGTCGGGTGCGGCCGCGATGACCGAGCACCGAGCGCCGAGCCGTTCGAACAGGCGAGGAGCAGCCTCGGAGTTGGCGCCGTTGGCGCAGTCGAGCACCACGTGCAGCCCGGCGAGATCGCGATCGTCGAGGACCGCGGCCACGTCGTCGAGGTAGCGCTCGAGCACGTCGTCGTCGACGAGGGTCGTTCCGATGCCGGCGCCGGTGACACCAGGGTGTGCGCCCGGCGAGGTCAGCTCGTGGATCGCCTCTTCGATCGCCGACTGCTCCGCATCGCTCAGCTTGCGACCACCCGGAGCGAACACCTTGAGGCCGTTGTCGGCGAACGGGTTGTGCGATGCCGAGATCACGATGCCGGGCACGCCGTCGCGCGCCGCTGCCGCTGCGACCGCCGGTGTCGGCACGACGCCGGCCATGCGAGCGTCGGCTCCCTCGGCGCAGACACCTGCGGCGACCGCGGCTTCGAGCATCGGCCCGGACCGACGGGTGTCTCGACCGATGACCACCGTCGCCGAAGGGAAGACGCGTGCGGTCGCACGGCCGAGCGCCACGGCGAGCTCCGCGGTGATCTGTACGTTCGCGAGACCCCGCACACCATCGGTGCCGAATCGGGTGACCTCGGATCCGGCCACGGCGGGGTGCCCGCCGATCAGCGCTTCGAGTACTGCGGAGCCTTGCGGGCCTTCTTGAGGCCGTACTTCTTCGACTCCTTCTCGCGTGCGTCACGGGAGAGGAAGCCGGCGCGCTTCAGCGCACCACGCAGCTCGGGGTCGAGCGCGATGAGACCACGGGAGATGCCGAGTCGGATCGCTCCGGCCTGGCCGCTCACGCCGCCGCCGTGCAGCGTCGCGTCGATGTCGTAGGTCTCACCGGTCTCGGTGAGACGCAGCGGCTCCGAGAGGATCATGCGGTGCGTCGCGTTCGGGAAGTAGTCCTCGAGCGGGCGCTTGTTGATCGTGATGGTGCCCGAGCCTTCGCGGATGCGGACACGAGCGACCGCGCGCTTGCGGCGACCGGTGGACTGGACGAGGGGGTGCGGCATGACTGCGGTTCTCCGTTACGAACGTGCTCGGGCGGCGGACAGGTCGAGTGCCTGCGGCTTCTGGGCGCTGTGCGGGTGCTCGGGGCCTGCGTAGACCTTGAGCTTCTTGAGCATCTGCCGACCCAGGCGGTTCTTGGGCAGCATGCCCCGGATCGTCCGGCGCACGGCGTCGTCCGGGGTCGACTCGAGCTCGTCGGCGTACGTCGTCGAGCGGATGCCGCCCGGGTAGCCGGTGTGGCGGTAGACCATCTTCTTCTCGGCCTTGCCCGAGCTGAGGACGACCTTCGAGGCGTTCACGATGATGACGTGGTCGCCGGTGTCGATGTGAGGCGTGATCGTGGGCTTGTGCTTGCGGCGCAGCACCCGGGCGACCTCGGTGGACATGCGAGCGAGGGTCAGACCCTCGGCGTCGACGATGTACCACGAACGCTCGATCTCGGATGCTCTTGGGCTGTAC
>JAFAFN010000223.1 GCA_023423475.1 Actinomycetes bacterium
CTGGTTGCGTGCGACGATCGGTGAGCTGCTCGACGGGATCGGCCCGGACGGCGAGCTCGAGGTGATCGGCGGGCTCGCCGCGCCGCTGCCGAGCCGACTCATCGCCAGGATGCTCGGGTTCCCCGAGGAGCGCTGGCGCGACGTGCAGCGCTGGTCGGAGTCGATCATGCGCTTCGACGCGGCGGCGAACGACGTCGACGCCCTGATCGGGCTCAGCACCGCCATCGCCGAGTTCGTCGAGCTGCTCGGCGAGGTGGCACCCGCCCGGCGCGGCTGCCCGGCCGACGACATCGTCTCGGTCTGGGTGCACGCCGACATGGGTGACGGGGTCGTCGGCTACTCCGATCGCCGGATGCTGCACGAGACCGGCCTGTTCATCGCCGGCGGTGCCGAGACGACCCGCACCGCGATCGCGCACGGACTCCGGGTGTTCGCGGACCACCCCGAGCAGTGGGACCTGCTCGCCGAGGACCCGTCGCTGGTGCCGGGCGCGGTCGAGGAGGTCATCCGCTGGGTCACCCCGTTGAACAACTTCTTCCGCACCGCCGTCGAGGACTCGAGCATCGGTGACCAGCCGGTCGCCGAGGGGGACCGGGTCATCCTGCTCTACCCCTCGGCGAACCGCGACGAGGCGGTCTTCGACGATCCGTTCCGCTTCGACGTCACCCGGGCCACGAACCCCCACCTGGCCTTCGGTCACGGCACTCACTTCTGCCTGGGGGCCAACCTCGCACGGTTCGAGCTGCAGCTGCTCTTCGCCGAGCTGACCCGCAGGTTCCGGGCGCCCGAGAGCCTCTCGGAGCCCGATGTCGAGCCCAACATCTTCGCCCGTGCGGTCCGCTCGTACCGTGTCCGGCTGACCCCTCGCTGACCCCCGGGGCGTTGGCTCCGCCGACCTCGGCGGGTGGACCAGAATGTGGGTGATGCCAGAGGTCGAGCAGCGGCGCGCCGCGCCCCGGAAACTTGGGTACCAGCCGTCGCTCGACGGTCTCCGCGCGATCTCGGTCGTCGCGGTCATCCTCTACCACGCGGGCATGAAGTGGATGCCCGGCGGCTTCCTCGGCGTCGAGGTCTTCTTCGTGGTCAGCGGCTTCCTCATCACGACGCTGCTGCTCGAGGAGCGGGCCCACGCCGGCGCGGTCGACATGCGCCACTTCTGGGTCCGCCGCGGGCGACGACTGCTGCCAGCGCTCTACCTGCTGCTCGCTGTCGTCTCCGGTGCTGCGCTGCTGGTCTACCGCGACGCCGCTGGTCGCATGGGCGGCGATGTGCTCGCCGCGCTGTTCTACGTCAGCAACTGGTGGCAGATCTTCCTCGACGAGTCGTACTTCGTGCAGTCCGGGCGTCCGCCGCTGCTCATGCACCTGTGGTCGCTCGCGGTCGAGGAGCAGTTCTACCTGATCTTCCCGCCGCTGTTCGTGCTCGGTCTCGCCAAGCTGGGCCGGGCCAGGACCCGCACGATCGTGCTGGTCGTGGCGCTCGCCTCCGCCCTCGAGATGGCGCTGCTCTTCGACGAGGGCGCCGACACCTCTCGCATCTACTACGGCACCGACACCCGGGCGGCCGGCCTGCTCATCGGCGTGCTCCTGGCGATGGTCTGGACGCCGTGGACCTCGAACCGGACCGCCGCCCGCCGTGCAGGCCCGACCCTCGATGTGATCGGTGGCCTCGGCCTCGTGATCATCGGCTGGTTCCTGCTGCGGGTGAACGCGTACGACCCGTTCATCTACCGGGGTGGCTTCCTGCTGCTCGACATCGTCTGCATCGCCGTGATCGCGGTGCTGGTGCACCCCGCGGCGCGACTGTCGTCGGTGCTCGGCTGGGCGCCGCTGGTCTGGATCGGGGTGCGGTCCTACGCCCTCTACCTGTGGCACTGGCCGATCTTCCAGGTGACCCGTCCCGACCAGGACGTGCCGCTCAGCGGGTTCCCGCTCTTCGTGTTCCGCATGGTGCTGACCTTCGCCGCTGCCGAGCTGTCGTTCCGCTACGTCGAGACGCCCCTGCGCAACGGGGTGCTCGGCGCATGGTGGAGCGACCTGCGCACCTCGGCCGGTGAGCGGCGCCAGGCGCTGATCCGGCGTGGCATGGCGGTCGGCGGGGTGTTCACGGTTCTGCTCATCATGCTCACGATCGGGCTCTACGGCGCGACCCACAGCCCCGAGCGCGAACAGCTCGCGATGGCCGGGCTCGAGGATGCCGCCGGCTTCGACGAGGGCATCGCCGAGCCGGGCGACGACCCGGATGCGCCGGTGACGACCGACACCACCACGACCACCACGACGACGACCGTCGCCCCGACCACGGTGACCACACCCGATGGCGGCACCGACACGACCACGACGACGACCACCACGACCACGGCACCGGCGCAGCAGACCGACGCGGTGGCGGTCGGTGACTCGGTGATGCTCGGCGCGCAGTCCGCGCTGAGCTCCGCCATGCCGGGCATCCGCGTGGACGCGAAGGTCGGTCGCCAGTTCGACTCGGTGCTCAGCGTGGTCGGGTGGTACGCGAGCGAGGGGCTGATCCCCGGCACGTTGGTCGTGCACGCGGGCACCAACGGGACCTTCACCGACGGCGACCTCGACCGCCTCATGGAGATCGCGGGTGACCGCAAGGTCCTGCTCGTGAACGCCCGGGTGGCCCGCCCATGGCAGGACCTGGTCAACCAGCGGCTCGCGGCGGCGGCCGAGCGCCACCCGAACGCGGTGCTGGTGGACTGGCACGGGCTCGCCTCGTCGCACCCCGAGTGGTTCGCCAACGACGGTGCGCACCTGAAGACCTCCGGTGCCGCCGCGTACGCCGAGCTGATCCGGTCCAACCTGTGACCGATTCGGAGCGACCCCTGCTTCCTGGCAAGATGCCGGGCGGAGACAACGACGTCCGGCGCCCGAGGGTGCGTCGGCACAACGCCCGAGGAGCGCAGCGCACGTGAGCATCATCGAGGGGATCATCGGACGACAGATCCTGGACTCCCGGGGCAATCCCACCGTCGAGGTCGAGGTCGAGCTGGACTCGGGGGCGACGGGCCGGGCGGCGGTGCCATCCGGTGCATCGACGGGCGCGTTCGAGGCGGTCGAGCTGCGTGACGGCGACGCCGAGGTCTACCTCGGCAAGGGCGTCCTGAAGGCGGTCGAGTACGTCAACGGAGAGATCGCCGATGCACTGCTCGGCTTCGACGCCGTCGAGCAGCGCGACCTCGATCGTGTGCTGAT
>JAFAFN010000456.1 GCA_023423475.1 Actinomycetes bacterium
CCGAGGGTGTCCCAGTCGCGCTGCACCCGGCCGTCGTCGACGACCACGGGCGCCACTCCGGCGGCGACCATCGCCGTGAAGAGCTCCCGGTCGACGCGTGGGGCGCCTGCGTCGGCGAGCAGTGCGCTCAGCTGCCGACCACTGCCGACGAGTGCGACCACCTCGTCGGCGCTCATGCAGGTGATGATCTCGATCGGTGCCGCACCCGAGGTCGACCAGCGAGCGACCTCGGCGGACCAACGTCGACGCGGTCGAGCGAGCGTCACCACGACGAATCGGCCGTCGGTCATGTCGGGCGCTCCGCGTCGTCGCTGGCGTTCCTGGTGGTGGCACTTGGTGCCGGGAGCGCGAGGGTGATCTCGGAGCGGACCGAGGCGTCGGCCACCCGCTCGGCGATGTCGCGGTTCTCGAGTGCCAGACGGACGAGGACCGTGCCGCCGGCGCCGATGCCGTCACCATCCGGTGTCCGCACCTCGGTCACCCGGGCAGCGGTGGCCACCGTCGATGTGCCCGAACCGTCGGGATCGGTGGCCAGCACGTCCACCGAGCTGCCGGCCTCGATGGCCCCCTCGAGGGATCTGGCAGCGCCCAGTTCGATCGCGATCTCGACGGAGCCGGGTTCGACGAACCTGCCGTCCTCGAGCAGGTCGTCGGGGCGGAGGAGGTCGAGCTCGTCCAGCGGGACCGTGGCGATGCGTCCCACGACGTCGTCGACCTGTTCCGCCCCGACGACGCCGAGCCCGTCGGGCAGGTCGAGCGCCACGGTGCCGAGGTCGTCGCTCGAAACCGCCGATCCCGCGTCGACGGTGTTGGTGAGCACCACGTAGCGCGAGGTCGGGGGCGTCGACGCCGAGCGGTGTGCCACGAACACCCCGGCCGCGGCGATGGTCACCATCACGGCACCGAGCACGGCGCGGTTGGACGGGACGCGGTGGCGGAGTCGGTGCCGATCGACCGTGCGGTCCGGGTGGCGTCCGGTGTCCGCCGAACCGCCATCTGCCGTCTCGAGACCCGGGTGCCGCCGCCGCATGACGGAGAAGATATGAGGGTGTCTCAAGAGATGTCAAACAGCATGAAATGACATGGAAGGTCTCGGCGGGTCGCTGCGAGTGCTGAGAGGGCTCGCTACAGTCGATGCCATGAGCACGTCGGACATCACCTGGCTCAACACCGTCGAGAGTGCTCGTCGGCTCGGGATCACGCCCCGGACCCTCTACCGGTTCATCGACGACGGGAAGCTGCCCGCCTACCGCTTCGGTCGGGTGATCCGCCTGAAGGAGAGCGAGGTGGCGGACTTCATCGAGTCGTGTCGCATCGAGCCCGGCACGCTCGACTCCGCGGGTCACCACTCCGACGACGAGTTCGCCGACAGCTGATCGCCGCGGCCCGGCAGCGCGTCCTCGACCGCGTCAGCCGCCGACGAAGTCGACCGGAGGGCTCTGCTCCTCGCACGCCTCGACGTCGAGCGTCGACCCAGGATCGACGATGAACTGGTTGCGCAGCCGACGCAGGCACGGCGGCGGCACATAGGCCAGGTCCGCGCTCATCGTCGGGAAGCGCACGACGGTCGCCCGGTCCAGCTGCGCTGCCATCTCCTGGGACCACTCCATCGATCCCGAGACCGACAGCTCGCCCTGGGCCAACAGCACCGGGACGTCACCGACGAGTGCGGGGGAGAGCTGGTGGTAGCTCGACGGCACGTTCCACGCATCGCACACCGCGGCGAAGCTGGCGTCGTTGGCACCGGCGAACTCCGGGGTCGCGGCGGCCGAGATCTCGGCGGTCTTGTTGGGGTGCGCGTCGTAGCTGCACATGTACGACAACGTCGCGCCCGCTCGGGCGGTCGGAGCGATGAAGAACGCGACCTCTTCGTCGATGCCGGCGGTCGCGGTCAGCTCGGAGCTCGCGCCGTCGATCGCCTCGGGCACCAGGCCGACCCGGTCCGACTGGTACAGCGCGGATTCGAGCGCGGCGGCCCAGCGCCGGCCATCCAGTGCGACCTGATGGGGGCCGGTACCGACCAGCGACCTCGCCGACACCGATTCCGGTGCGCCGTCGAGCTCGCCGAACCGGCGCAGGTAGTCCGCTTCGAGATCGGGATGTGCGGCGGCACACTCCTCGTCGTCCTCGCACAGCGCGACGAGTCGTCCGAAGGGTCCCTCGAGCGCTGCCACGGGATCACCCAGCGACGAGTCGCCCGGCGGCACCGGATTGGTCAACAGCACCGACGACACCGCACCGGGTGACGTCCGGGCGAAGGCCGTCACGGCCACCGTCGCGAACCCGCCGCCCGCTACGGCGACCGTGCCGAGGTCGTCGGCCAGCACCAGGTCCCGGATGTCATCGGCCACCTCGGCCATGTCGTAGCCCTCGAGTTGCACCCCCTCGGCACGAAGTCGGGCGGCGCACTCGCCGGCCGCCGCCGCACGTCGCGAGGTCGCCCCGGTGTCGGTGACCCGGAGGCGGAGCGTCTCGTCCCACACCGAGCGCATCTCGGGGCAGTCGAGCACCGGGCGGTCACCCGGGGCGAAGCCGCGGAGGCCGATCGAGTGCACGTCCGCGACCTCGGCGAGCGACGTCGTCGCGATCGGCTCGTTCACGTCGACGAGCACGACCGGGTCCGCGGTGGGATCGTCCGCGTAGCGGCTCGTCACGGGCACCGCGACCTTCTCTCCGTCAGGATTGGCCCGCGACTCCGGCACCATCAGTTCGCGACAGACCGCGTCGGGGGTCGCATCCGCGACCTCGGGCGCGCACTCGACCGAGCGCAGCACCGGCTCGTAGTCCCGTGGAGCGCTGATCGGCGCCGGTGTTGTGGTGCCGTCCGCGACCGCTTCGTCGGAGTCGCCTCGGGCGGCGAGCGCGAGCCCTCCGGCGATCAGCGCGATGGCGAGCAGACCGGCGATCACCACGCTCCGGGC
>JAFAFN010000528.1 GCA_023423475.1 Actinomycetes bacterium
GGCCTATGTCCCCATCGCCGAGGACGTGTCGAAGGACGTCGAGATCTACCTGATGGAGCGCAGCGACGACTACCCCGGCGTGGTCGTCGAGCGCCAGGCGGTCCGCCACTACCCGTACGGCAACCTCGCCGTGCACCTGCTCGGCTACGTGGGCGAGATCAACGACAAGGAGCTCGCGGCGCGAGGCGGTGGCACCACCACGAGCTCGACCGTGCCGGGCGAGACGACCACGACGACCGAGGCATCGAAGGACGACGATCCGAAGAAGGACTACCAACTCGGTGACTCCATCGGGAAGGGCGGTGTCGAGGCCGCCTACGAGGAGCACCTGCGTGGTGTGCCGGGCAAGCGGACGATCGAGGTCAACGCCAAGGGCGACCTGGTCGACGTCGTGTCGCTCGATCCGCCCGAGGCCGGCGAGGACGTCTGGCTCAGCATCGACATCGACGTGCAGGCCAACGCCGAACGCCAGCTCGAGGCGAAGATCCACCAGGTTCGCGGCGGCAGCCAGTCCGACAACACCGGCACCTATCGCTTCAACGCCCCGCAGGGCTCGGTGGTCGTCGAGGACCCCAACAACGGGCAGATCATCGCGATGGCGTCGTACCCCGACTACGACCCCTCCACCATCGTCAACGGGATCTCGTCGGACCTCTGGGCGACGTTCCAGGACCCGAACAGCGGCCAGCCGCTGGTGAACTGGGCGATCCAGGGCACCTACGCCCCGGGCTCGACGTTCAAGCTCTTCACCGCGTGGGCCGGGCAACGCACGGGGCTGCTCGCCGGCGACGACGTGATCAACGACACCGGCGAGTACTTCGCCGAGAACTGCGAGGGCGAGACCTGTCGGTTCCAGAACGCCGGGGGGACACCGCACTACCGGGTCGACCTGCCCCGATCCCTGGCCGTCTCCTCGGACGTCTACTACTACCGGATCGCCGACAAGTTCTGGAACCGTCGCGGCGAGTTCGGCGAGACGCCCATCCAGGACGCGGCGGCCGAGTTCGGACTCGGGTCGAAGACGGGCATCCCCCTCGGCGGCGAGAACGCCGGCCGCCTGCCGACACCCCAGAAGCGCAAGGAGGCCTACGCCGCCAACCCGGAGGCCTTCATGACCGACCAGTGGCGCACCGGCGACAACATCAACATGTCGATCGGTCAGGGCGACGTGCTCGCCACGCCCCTGCAGCTCGCCAACGCCTATTCGACCTTCGCGAACGGCGGCACCCGCTACCAGCCCCAGGTCGCGACCAAGATCACCAGGGCGCTCGACGCCACGTTGCCCCCCGGTCAGGAGGGCAACTACGAGGTCGTCGACGAGATCGAGCCCGTGATCGAGGGCAAGGTCGAGATGGACCCGGGCCACTACGCCCAGATCTGGGAGGGCATGGCCGGCGTGACCGTGGGGAGCGGCACGGCGGCGGCGGCGTTCAGCGCCACACCCACTGCCTGGCCCATGGCCGGCAAGACCGGCACCGCGCAGGTGGTCAAGAAGGCCGACTCGGCCCTGTTCGTCGGGTGGGGTCCGGCCTTCGCCGGGCAGCCCGCGGGCTACACCGTGAGCGTGGTCGTGCCCGAGGCCGGCTTCGGCAGCACTGTCGCGGCGCCCATCGCGTTCCGCACCCTCGCGCCGGTGTCCGACGGCACCCTCGCGGGTGCATGCCCCTTGATCGACATGGCGGCCTGCGACCTCGCCGCGGACCAGGCGCTCGAGCAGTCGCGCAGCGACACGACGCAGGGGACCTCGGGCTGATGATGAACACCGCGCTGGGCTCGTCACGACAGGGCAGCCGCTTCCGCGCACAGGACCTCTCGGCGCCGTGGCGTCACATCGACGTCGCGCTCCTGGTGGTCACCGCACTCATCACGCTGTTCGGCCTCGTCATGGTGTTCAGCGCCACCCGGCGCCTGCCGAGCGGCACCGGCGTCGTCGCCCGTCAGGCGGTGTTCGTGCTCGTCGGCGTCGCGGCGATGGCCGGGCTGTCGATCATCGACTACCGGCGCATCGCGGACTGGTGGCCGATGATCTACGTGGCCTCGTTGGTCGCGATGCTCGGCGTGCTCACCCCGCTCGGCGCGACCGTCAACGGCACCCAGGGCTGGTACCGGTTCGGTCCGGTCACCATCCAGCCGGCGGAGTTCGCGAAGCTGGCCACGATCCTCGCGGTCGCGGCCTACCTGGGTTCCGTCGACCGGGTCGACGTCCGTCGACTGGCGGGCGCGCTCGGCCTGATCGCGGTGCCGATGGCCATGACGTTGCTCCAGCCCGACCTGGGGTCGGCCCTGGTGTTCATCGTGGCGGGCGTCGGAATGCTCGTCGTCGGCGGTGTGCGGCTGCGTCACCTGGCCGTGCTGGTGCTGCTGGGCCTGGTGGGGATCTTCGGGATCCTGCAGTCGGACACTCTCGACCAGTACCAGAAGGACCGTCTGCTGTCCTTCGCCAACCCCGACGGGGTGTCCGAGGCGGTGCGCTACAACGTCGAGCAGGCCCAGGCCGCGATCTCCTCGGGCGGCTTCACCGGCTACGGCTTCGGCAACGGCCCGTCGACCCGACTCGGCTACGTGCCGGCGCAGCAGACCGACTTCATCTTCACCGTGGCGGGCGAGGAGTTCGGCTTCATCGGCGCAGGTGCCCTGGTGCTGCTCTTCGGCATCATGATCTGGCGGATCTGGCGCATCGCCCAGCTCGCGGCCGACCCCATGGGCACGTTGCTGTGCGTCGGTGTCATGTCGATGCTGCTCTTCCACATCTTCGAGAACATCGGGATGAACCTCGGGATCATGCCGATCACGGGCATCCCGCTGCCGTTCGTGTCGCAGGGCGGGTCATCGGTGATCGCCTCGTTCGTGGCCCTCGGACTGGTCCAGTCCGTGCACATGCACCGTTTCGCCTGAGGTGCACGGCCGGGGAGCCCGGTGAACACCAGGCATCCCGGGGGTTTCGGAGCGACGGGCTCCTGAGCGGTACACTCAGCCCCACCATGTCCCTCGGCCAGGTCGATCCGCACGAACCACGTCGTCTCCACGGCGTACGGCACCGTGTGATCCGAGCCTGCCTGAGTGTCGTCCTGTCGACGACCTGGGACCTGGAACGAGCGGGCGCACGGCCCCCTCGACACCCGGGTGGCCCGGCCGGCGGTGACGCTGCCGGCTGTGGATCCCCGCTGGTGTCGACGGACCCGGATCGCCCTCATGATCCTGTGCAACCAGCGGTCCGACCGTCGAGTCGGACCGCGGACGACGAGCGACGGCGTCCACGTCGGGCCCACGGGGCTCGCGACGCCGTCCTTGCGTGCCGATCGGCACGCATCACGAGAGGACCGTCCCATGTCGGACACCGAATCGAACCCAGATCAGGGCCGATCGCCCGGGTCGGAGACCCCGGCGAGCGCATCCACCTCGCCGGCGCCGGCAGCGCCGAGCGCACCGAAGGGCGGCACGCCAGCCGGTAGCACTCGGGCACCCAGCGCACCGCGGAAGCCGAAGATCGGCGATTCCATGCCGGCACCTCCGGGGGCCGGCAGAGGCGCCGTTCCCACCCGCCCCGCGGGCGAAGGTGGAACCGGCGACGGCACCGGCCCGTCGAAGAACCGGCGCCGTCGGCGTCGCGGCCGCGGCGGTGGTGGCGGCGGGGGACAGGGCCAAGGAGGCGGCCAGAACGCCGGTGGCCAGGGCGGCAACCAGAACGGCGGCCGTCAGGGTGGCGGACAGGGTGGCGGTCAGCGCCAAGGGGCTCAGAAGGGCCAGCAGAACCAGCGCGGCCAGAAGGGGCAGCGCCCCACGCCGGTCGAGGCGGTGCTCGTCGACGACAAGCCCCTCGAGCTCGACGAGTCGACGCTGAAGCGTCGTGGCGGCCGCAGCCGCAAGGGCCGCGCCGTCGGGCGCTACCAGATGAACGTGCACGTGCACGACGACGCCACGCAGATCTCGATCCTCGAGGGCCGCTCGCTGGTCGAGCACTACGTCTCGCGCCCGACCGACGACGTCACGCAGATCCACGGCAACATCTACATCGGCAAGGTCGAGAACGTCCTGCCCGGCATGGAGGCGGCGTTCATCGACATCGCCACCCCGAAGAACGCCGTGCTGTACCGGGGCGACGTCCAGTACGACAAGGACGACGTCGACAAGAAGGGCGAGCCGCCCCGGATCGAGGACGTGCTCAAGGCCAAGCAGCTGATCCTCTGCCAGGTCACCAAGAACCCGATCGCGCACAAGGGCGCCCGGCTCACCCAGGAGGTCTCGCTCCCGGGGCGCTTCGTGGTGCTGGTCCCGAACTCTTCTACCTACGGCATCTCGAAGCGGCTGCCCGACGACGAGCGCAAGCGCCTGCGTCAGCTGCTCGACCGGGTGAAGCCCAAGGAGCACGGCGTGATCGTGCGGACCGCGGCCGAGGGCGTGACCACCGAGGAGATCGAGCGCGACGTCAAGCGGCTCATCAAGCAGTGGGACCGCATCAGCGAGCTCGCCGCCAAGCAGAACCGTCCTGGCCTGCTCTACCGCGAGCCCGAGATGGCCGTGCGCTTCATCCGCGAGGAGTTCAACGCGGAGTACCGCGGCGTGGTCATCGACGACGAGGCCCTGCACACCGACATCAAGGAGTACGTCGAAGCCGTCGCTCCGGCCCTTGCGGACCGGGTGCAGTACTACGACCGCTCCGAGGAGCCGCTGCCGCTCTTCGAGAAGTTCCACGTCGCCGAGCAGCTGGCCAAGGCACTCGACCGCAAGGTGTGGCTGCCGTCCGGTGGTTCGCTCATCATCGAGGCGACCGAGGCGTTGACGGTGATCGACGTGAACACCGGCCGCAACGTGGGCTCGTCGAGCCTCGAGGAGACGGTCTTCCGCAACAACCTCGAGGCGGCGGACGAGATCGCCCGGCAGCTCCGGCTGCGCGACATCGGCGGCATCATCGTGATCGACTTCATCGACATGGAGGTCAAGGAGAACCGCGACCAGGTGGTCAAGGCCTTCCGCGAGGCGTTGAGCCGGGACAAGACCCGGACCCAGGTGTTCAACATCTCGGACCTGGGCCTGGTCGAGATGACCCGCAAGCGCAGCGGCGATGGCCTGGTCGAGTCCGTCTCGACCACCTGCGAGCACTGCGACGGCCGGGGGCTCGTGCTGGAC
>JAFAFN010000539.1 GCA_023423475.1 Actinomycetes bacterium
CCTTCGCAGTGCTCGACCGACTCGCCGAGGCGAACATCCTGATCGCCGCCGCGGGCGAGCCGAACCTGCGGCCCTACATGCCGACGATCGACCTGCCCGTCATCGCGAACTCCGCCGTGGTCGACGACATCGTGCAGAGCTCTGCGGTCCACGATCCGCCGGTCGTGCTGTTCGTCGGCGAGATGCTCCAGCGCAAGGGCATCGTCACGCTGCTCGACGCACTCGACATCGTCGACGAAGCCGGCGTGGACTACGAGCTGCGGATCGTCAGCGACAACCGTCCGGGACTCGACCCGGACAAGGACGCGATGGTCGCCGAGATCACCCGCCGCGGCCGTGCCGACGCGATGACCGGGCCGCTCCCCCGCGAAGAGGTCTACCGGCACCTGTCGGAGTCCGACGTCTACGTCTTCCCCACCTGGACCGAGGGGCAGCCGTTCACCGTGATCGAGGCGCTGTCATCGGGCGTGCCGATCATCGCGAGCGACATCCAGGCGATCTCGGCCATGATCCGCGACCCCGACAACGGGCGACTGCTGCCGATGACCGACAGCCGAGCGTTCGCCGACGCGATCATCGAGATGCTCGGCGACCCGGAAGGTCGCCGGAGCATCTCGGACGCCAACCGCGAGTTGGCCTACGAACGATTCGACCGCTCGGTGTTCCGGGACCGGATCGCCGAGCTGTACCGCCGCCACGGCCGACCGAGCTGAGTCGGCCGGCCGCCGCGGGGCTCAGGCCAGGACGAACTGTCCGTCGACGGCGTCGAAGGTGACGGTGCTGCCATCGGCGACCTGGCCCTCGAGGATGGCCATCGCCAGACGGTCGCCCACCTGCTTCTGGATGAGCCGCTTGAGCGGCCGAGCCCCGAAGGCGGCGTCGTAGCCGTCGTGGGCCAGCTTGTCGCGTGCGGCGTCGGTGATGACCAGCTCGATGCGCCGATCGGCGAGCCGGGCCCGGAGCAGCTCGAGCTGGATGTCGACGATGCGACCCAGGTCGCGCTCCTCGAGCGGACGGAACCGGACCATCTCGTCGACCCGGTTGATGAACTCGGGCCGGAAGAAGTCGCCCGGGTCACCCGGCAGGTTCGAGGTCATGATCAGCACCGTGTTGGCGAAGCTGACCGTGCGCCCCTGGCCGTCGGTCAGACGACCGTCGTCGAGCAGCTGCAGGAGGATGTTGAACACGTCCGGGTGGGCCTTCTCGACCTCGTCGAGCAGGATCACCGCGTACGGGCGACGACGCACGGCCTCGGTGAGCTGGCCACCCTCGTCGTAGCCGACGTACCCGGGGGGCGCCCCGCCCAGGCGACTGCCGGCGTGCTTCTCCATGTACTCCGACATGTCGATGCGGACCATCGCCCGCTCGTCATCGAAGAGGAAGTCCGCCAGGCTGCGGGCCAGCTCGGTCTTGCCGACACCCGTCGGGCCGAGGAACAGGAAGCTGCCGATCGGACGATGCGGATCGGAGAGCCCCGCCCGGCTGCGACGGATCGCGTTGGCGACCGCCTCGACGGCCTCGTCCTGACCGACGACCCGCTCGTGCAGGACGTCCTCGAGGCGGACGAGCTTGGTCATCTCGCCCTCCATGAGACGGGAGACCGGCACGCCGGTCCAACGGGAGACGACCTCGGCGATGTCCTCGGCGTCGACCTCGCGCTTGAGCATGACGGTGTCGGACTGGAGCTGCGCCAGCTCGACGTTGGCCGCGTCGAGCTCGCGTTCGAGCACGGGGACGTGGCCGTAGGTGACCTCGGACGCACGGGTGAAGTCGCCGTCGCGCTCGGCGCGGTCGGCCTCTGCCTTCAGCAGCTCGAGGCGCTCCTCGATCTCCTGGATCTCGATGATCTGGTCCTTCTCGGCCTGCCAGTGCGCCGACATGGCGTCGTGGCGCTCGCGCAGGTCGGCCAGCTCGGCGTCAAGTGCCTCGAGGCGCTCGACCGACGCCGCGTCGCTCTCCTTCGCGAGGGCGACGCGCTCGATCTCGAGACCGTCGATGCGCCGCTTCACGACGTCGATCTCGGTGGGCACCGAGTCGATCTCGATGCGCAGGCTGGACGCTGCCTCGTCGATCAGGTCGATCGCCTTGTCGGGCAGGAAACGACCGGTCAGGTAGCGGTCGGAGAGGACCGCCGCGGCGACGAGGGCCGGGTCCTGGATGGCCACGCCGTGGTGGACCTCGTAGCGCTCCTTCAGACCTCGGAGGATGGCGATCGACGACTCGACCGACGGCTCGGCGACCAGCACCTGCTGGAACCGGCGCTCGAGCGCGGGATCCTTCTCGATGTACTTCCTGAACTCGTCGAGGGTCGTCGCGCCGACCATGCGGAGCTCGCCCCGGGCGAGCATCGGCTTGAGCATGTTGCCGGCATCCATCGCCCCTTCGCCGGTCGCGCCGGCACCGACGACGGTGTGCATCTCGTCGATGAAGGTGATGACCTCTCCGTCGGAGTCCTTGATCTCGGACAGCACGGCCTGCAGGCGCTCCTCGAAGTCACCCCGGTACTTGGCACCGGCGACCATCGAGCTCATGTCGAGCGAGATGACGCGCTTGTCGCGCAGGGAGTCCGGGATGTCGCCGGCGACGATGCGCTGGGCGAGCCCCTCGACCACGGCGGTCTTGCCGACACCCGGCTCGCCGATGAGCACCGGGTTGTTCTTCGTGCGGCGCGACAGCACCTGGATGACACGGCGGATCTCGTCGTCGCGACCGATGACGGGGTCGAGCTTGCCGGCGCGTGCGGCCTCGGTGAGGTCGCGGCCGTACTTCTCGAGCGCCTCGAAGGTCGCCTCGGGGTTCTGCGACGTCACGCGACGCGAACCCCGGACCTCGGCCAACACCGCGAGCACCTGCTCGCGGTCGATCCCGCCCAGGCGGCGCTCGCCCAGCGGCGCCGAGGCGTCGGCCGCAGCGAGCGCCAGCAGCAGGTGCTCGGTGGACAGGAACTCGTCGGTCAGGTCCTGACGCTCGGCATCCGCAGCATCGAACAGCGCGAAGAACGCCTTCGACGGTCGGGTCTCGGTGCCGTAGGCGGTCGGCAACGACGCGATGGTGGCATCGACCCCGTCGCGGAGTGCCGTCGGGTTGACCCCGACCTTCGTGATGATCGGCACCACCAGACCGTCCTGCTGGCGCAGCAGGGCTGCGAGCAGGTGGTCGGGGGTGACCTCGGGGTTGTTGCGTTCCTTCGCGGACTCGAGCGCGGCGGCGACCGCCTCGTTCGTCTTGGTCGTCCACGTGTTCGGGTCGAGCGCCATGTGTGCTCCTCGTGCTGGCGTCCGGCCGCCGGGGCGGGGACCCGGGCGACGGCAGTTCGTTCTGATGACCAGAACAGTCTAGCTCGATACCAGAAAACCTACAACAGATACACTCAACTTTGCTGAGCGCTACTCAGGACTCGACGGCGGATCCTCGGACGCTCCGACACTGCTCGACGTCGCGGCCCTGGTCGCTTCGGCGATGCGTTCGGCACGCTGCTGGGCTCGGACCGCGGGGTGCTGCGGCGACTGCTCCGGGAGCTCGGGTTCACGACCACGGGAACGGGTCGAGTACAGCGACCACACCCCGAGACCCAACCCGCCGAGCAGCAGGATCGCGAGCACCAGCACGAGTCCGCCGGTCGCGGTCCACCCTGCGGCGTCGCCGAGATCGACCGTCGAGGTGTCGTCGACCTCTTGCAGCTCGGCGGCGCGTTCGTCCCGCTCGTCACGCTCGGGTGCCGTCGTCGACGTCGTCGAGGTGGGTGCCGCGGTGGTCGACTCGGGCGGGACGGTCGCCGGCGCCGGGCTGGTCGGGGGTGCGGTGGGCGGCGGTGCGGCGGTCGTGGGCGCCGCCGTGGGAGGGGGAGGCGGTGGCGCGGCGGGCGCCGGGGCGGTCCCGTTGACCACCGCGCCGACGAGCACGTCGGCCATGAGCGCGGCGCCGGCGCCGTTCACGTGCACGCCGTCACCGGCGGTCAGTCCGTCGTTG
>JAFAFN010000556.1 GCA_023423475.1 Actinomycetes bacterium
ACCATGCGGATGGGAAGGGTCCGAGCGCGTTCCAGCACCCCGAGCAGCAGCGACTCGATGTGTGCCTCGTCGGGTCCGTCGAGCAGCTCCGGCAGATCGTCGATCGCCAGCATCGTGCGTCGCCCCCGACCGGCAGCACGGACCGCAGCATCGACGACGTCCTCGAGCGATCGGGTGTCGAGTGGATGCCAGGCGTCGGACCACGACGAACTGGTGCCGTCGGCGTGCAGCGCTCGGGCGCTGACCAGGAATGCCGAACTGCACGCGGCCGTCATCGTCGCCAGGGTGCTCGATCGCCCTGACCTGGCGGGCCCGGCGACGATCGCGTGGTGGTGCTCCAGGTCGACCAGCGCGGGCTCGAGCGTGTCGCCGTCGACCCCGACCAGCACCTGCCAGCCGTCGGCCCCGTCGTCGCTCGCCAGATCACCCAGCGCGACGATCGCCGGGAGGGACGGGACCGGAGGCGCCGCCGGGAGGTGGGCAGCGGCCGACTCGCGGTCGCGCTCGTCGGCGAACACGGCGATCTGCGCCTCGGCCCCTCCCACGATGCAGCGACCGGGCGGACGGTCACGGTCGGCAGCCGATGCAGGACAGCCCGCCATCGACGCATCGTCCTCGGTCGGGAACCGCAGATCGACGCGGGCGCCGAGCGCGGCGGCGAGGCTCGGCGCGACCTCGCCGCGACGGTGTGCCGAGACCGCCAGGTGCACACCGTGACCGCGACCGTCCCGTGCGATGGCGACGAGGAGCTCGAACAGGTCACCTCGGTTGATCCGCTCGTGCAGCTCCTCGAGCGATGCGATGTCGTCGATGACCAACACCAGGCGCGGTCCGGCACCGCCGGCGCGCCGGCTCGTCATCTCGCGGTGCACCGCCCGGACCAGGCGTGTCACCCGCTCGATCTCGTCGGCGCGCACGACGTCGCCGATCCCAGGGACACCCCGCAGCGCGTCGAGCCCGCCGCCGGCATCGATGCCGTAGACGTGTGCCGGGTCGATCCGATGCCGTGCGAGCGTCAGCGCGATGGTGCACAGCGCCGTGCTGCGCCCCGATCGGTTCGACCCGAGCACCAGCACCCCGCCGTCCTGGTCGAGGTCGACGAGCAGCGGCTCCTGGCGTTGCTGCTGGGGCCGATCGACCAAGCCGACTGCGACCTGCCCGGCCGTCGGCTCGCTGGGCGGCAGCCCGTTGGTGGTGATCCGGCCCGGCAGGGGATCGAGCCACGGACGCCTCGGCGGCGGAAGGTCGCCGAGCCGGGCGGCGTCCGCGATCGTCGCGACGACACGATCGAGGCGACTGGGCAGCGAAGCGTCGCTCGACATCGTCGCACCGGCGGGCGACGGCGGCGCGCCCACGCGCAGGGGCGAGCTGCGCAGCTCGGACCGTCGCCGACCGGTCGCCCCGGACCAGGCGACCTGGACCTGGAACGGACGCTCGTTGCCGACCCGGACGATCGCCGCGCCGGGCGTCGTGCGGTCGAGACGAGCGGCCTCGTGGGTGCCGATGACGTCGCGGCTCTCGTCGTCGTCCGCGACGCGCAGGCAGATGCGCAGCGCGGTGTTCGCCCTGATGTGATCCGTGACCACTCCGGCGGGTCGCTGGGTCGCGAGCAGCAGGTGGATGCCGAGGCTCCGGCCACGCTGCGCCACGTCGACCAGGCCGTCGACGAAGCCGGGCACCTCGTTCGCGAGCGTGGCGAACTCGTCGACGGCGACCACGAGCGACGGTGGCGCGCCCGCGCCGCTGGCACCCGTCGAGTCCGCGCGCTCCGGGGAACGTCGGCGAAACTCTCGCAGGTCGCTGGCCCCGACGTGTTCGAGCAGCTGCTCCCGTCGTGTGACCTCGGCGCGCAGGGACACCAGCGCACGGTCGGCCAGCGTCGCGGAGAGGTCGGTGACCATGCCGACGGTGTGGGGGAGCTCGACCAGGGACCGGAACGCGGCGCCGCCCTTGTAGTCGACGAGCAGGAACGTGAGGCGGTCAGGCGGGTGGGCGAGCGCCAGCGACGCGAGCAGCGTGCGCAGCAACTCGCTCTTGCCGGCACCCGTGGTGCCGGCCACCAGCGCGTGTGGACCGTCGAGCTCGAGGTCGACCGACACGACCCCGCCGCCGGCGCGACCGATGGGCGCAGCGAGCCCCTCGGTGCGGTGGTCGCTCCAGCTGCGGGCGACCGCGTCTGGGTCGTCGAGCAGGTCGACCGCGGCGACCACGTCGTCGAGCTCGACCGATCGCGGCGTGGACCGCGACGTGCCACGAGCATCGTCGCTGCCGGCACGCAGCTCGAGCCTCGATCCGCCGGGACGCACGCTGGCGAGGCGTCGTGCGCCGGGGAGGACCTCGTCGTGGTGCAGGAGGTCGGGTGCGATCCCGGCGATCTCGAGCCCGTCATCGGTGTCGTCGACCGGCCGGATCCGCCACACCGCGTCGTCACGGGACACCTCGACCCACCGCTCGAGTCGCCGGGGGAGGCCTTGTGGTGTCGCAGCGACCCACACCACCGCCACCGGGCGCGGTCCGGCGCTCGTCGCCCGTGCCAGCGCTGCCGAGACGTCGTCGTCGGCCGCGCCGTCGACCACCAGCAGGTGCGCGGCACCGTCGGGGGACCGGTCGGACGCTCCGGTGTGCGGCAGCCAGGCGGTCCACGACCACGAGTCCCGGCGCGTCGGACCTGCGAGCACCTCGATCCCCAGCAGGTCGGGTCCGACCGATGCGACGGCCTGGAGGACCAGTGATCTCGCCAGGTCGGTGGCGGCCTCGTCGCTGCCGACCACGGCGAGGCCGCCGCGGTCGAGCAGGTCCACGGCGACGGGCAGGTCGTGCGTTCGCCGTGCGACGAGCAGCTCGTCGAGCTCGCGGCGGAGGTCCCGTCGGCCCTGGCCCGAGGTGGTCGGCCGGTGCCGCCCCGTCTGCGCCGCGGTGCCCAACGAGACGAGCAGCTCGTTCGACTCGTCGGGCAGACCCGCCCACAGCATCGGGTCGAGCCGGTCGACCCTGATGAGCGACGCAGCCCCACCCGGCGTGAGCGCGAGTGCGTCGGCGAGCTCGCCCCGACGCAGCCGATCGAGCTCGGCCAGCGCGTCGTCGAGGTCGTCGCGGTACTCCTGCTCGCGGAAGCGCTGCTCGGCGCGCGCCTCGCGTCGGGCTTCGATCCCCGAGG
>JAFAFN010000573.1 GCA_023423475.1 Actinomycetes bacterium
TGACCGATGACGGCAGCGTTCCCGGTCGCCCGCGCGAAGTCGCAGGCGGCTTCGACCTTCGGGTGCATCGATCCTGCGGCGAACTCCGCTCCGAACTCGGAGAGGATCGCGTCGGGGTGGGCGGCGACGACGGCCCGCTGCGCATCCGTGCCGAACCCCAGGAACGCCGCCGGCGTGTCGGTGGCCATCACGAACACGTCCGCCTGGACGTCCCGGGCGAGCAGGCCCGAGGCGTGGTCCTTGTCGATGACGGCTTCGACGCCGTGGAGTCGTCCGTCGTCGCCGTACGCGGTCGGGATGCCGCCGCCACCTGCACAGATGACGACGCACCCGGCGTCGAGCAGCAGGCGGATCTGTGCCTCCTCGAAGATCCGCTTCGGTGCGGGAGACGGCACGACGCGCCGCAGCTGGTCTCCGTCGGGACGGAACTCCCAGCCACGGTCGCGCTCGAGCTCGGCCGCGTCCGCCGCGGCGTACAGCGGGCCGATCGGTTTGGTCGGCTCGGCGAACGCAGGGTCGGCCGGGTCGACCTCGATCATGGTGAGGAGTGTCGCGAGCGGCCGGTCGAACCGGAGCTCGTTGCTCAACTCCTGCTGGACCAGGTAGCCGACCATGCCCTGGGTCTCGGCGCCGAGCACGTCGAGCGGATACACGGGGACGGGGGTGTAGGCGGCGCCCTCGAGCGCCAGCAACCCGATCTGTGGGCCGTTGCCGTGGCAGATCACCAGCTCGTGGGACCGAGCGACGGCGGCGAGGTGCTCACAGGCGACGGCGACGTTGACCCGCTGGTTCTCGATGGTCATCGCTTCGCCCCGACGCAGGAGCGCGTTGCCGCCGAGCGCCACGACCGCCCTCATGAGGTGGCCCGCTTCGGGAGCGGCGGGACGGGCTCGGGCTCTGCCATCCGGCCGTGTTGGGCCCGGTAGACGGGGATGCCGAGCCCGAGCGCTGCGGCAGCCAGGATGAACGGCGCCCAGTAGACGAGCGGGTCGTTGCCGGTGTTGCGCGAGTACCAGATGAACAGCACGGAGAACACGAGCGACAGTCCGGCGACGAGGATGTCACGGGCGAATCGAGGAGTCCTTGTGAGTCGCTGGTCCGCCCGACGCCACTTGAGCTGTGCGAGCGCGGAGAACGCGTAGGGGATCGCCGCGGTGATCCCGGACATGAGGACCAGCGTCGTGAAGACCGTCGCGCCGCTGGATCCGAGGTAGTTGACCGCCATGGCGATCGAGGCCAGCACCGTGGAGGCGACGATTCCGAACCACGGGACGCCGCGGGACGACATCCGACCGAACTGCTGGGGGAAGATGCCGTCCTTCGCCGCGGCGAGCGGCATCTCCGCACAGATCATCGTCCAGCCGTTCAGTGCCCCGAAGCCGGAGATGATCACGGCGACGGCCATCACGTGACCGGCCCAGGTGCCGCCGAACATCGAGTTCATCGCGTCCGAGAAGGGAGCCGTCGCGGACCCCAACTCGGCGTTCGGCAGGATGCCGAACACCACGGTGAGCGACAGCAGGTAGACCGCCGCGGTGGCGAGTGTGCCGAGGATCGTCGAGCGGGGGATGTTCCGATCGGGGTCACGGACCTTGCCGGCCGCGACGGCGGCGGTCTCGACGCCGAGGTAGCTGAACAGGACGATCGCCATCCCGCCGCCGATGGCGGCGACCGGATGTTGACCGCTCACGTTCCACGGGGTGAAGTTCGCCGTGTCGATGTAGAACAGCCCGACGACGGCCATGAAGGCCAAGGCGGCGAACTTGATCACGGTCGTGACCACCTGGACCGCGCCCATGTTCTTGACGCCCGACAGGTTGATCAGCGCTGGGATCCAGAGTCCGACGAGGACGAGCAGGACCGAGACGGCCTTGTTGTGATCGGTGTTGACGAACTCCTCGACGTAGAGGACCCATCCGACGGCGATCGCAGCGTTGCCCGCCCACGCGGTGATCCAGTACGACCAGGCGTTCGCGAACCCCCAGCCGTTGCCGAACGCCACGCGCGCGTAGGCGTACGGCCCACCGTCGGCCGGCAAGCGTCTCGACAGCGAGCTGAAGAGCATCGCCAGTGCGAGCGCCCCGACCGTCGTGAGGGCCATCGAGACCAGGCTGATGGGGCCGTAGCCGGCCAGCGAGGTCGGCAGGTTGAAGATGCCGACGCCGATGATGCTCCCGACGATGAGGGCGGTCGCGACACCGAGGCCGAATCCTCGTTGTTCCGGTGCGTCGACACCGGCCTGCGCTGATCCGTCGACCGCCGACCCGGCGCCGGGTTCATTTCCGTCCATCAGCCCGCTCTTCCTCTCTCGCTTGCCGTCGGGGTTCCGCGCCGCCGGAGCGCTCGAGCGCTCCGGCGACACGGGTGTGGTGATGGGCCGTTGTCGTCCGACCCCGGTCCTGGTCAGCCGGCGAGGACCTTGGCCTTCTGGGCAGCGAACTCGTCGTCGGTGAGCACACCGGACGAGTGGAGTTCTCCCAGCCTCTTGAGCTGGTCGATGGGGTCCGGTGCAGCAGCAGCTGGCGCAACGGGCTGGGCCGGTGGTGGTGCGGTCTGCTGGTAGGCCTGTTGCCGGTCGGCGTAGATCTGCGCGTCGCGATCGGCGAACTTCTCGGCCTGTCGACGTTGCACGCGTCCGTTCACCGCCGAAGCGGTTCCTGCCACGACGGCGGTACGAGCGATTCCTCTGAGGAGTCCGGGCATCTTTGTTGCTTCCTTCAGCTCAGCGCGTCGAGCGCGGCCATTACGACATCGGCAGGGATCCGAGCGCTGGCGATCACCTCGGCGCCGGAGGCCCGAGCCGCTGCCACGAAGCGGCGGGCCCACGCGTTCTCGTACAGCAGCACGGCTGCCGTCGTCCCGGGCTCGAGGATCCCGGCTGCATCGGAGAGCTCGTCGTCGCCGAGCAGACCGGAGACGGCCCCTGCGAACACCGTGAGCTCCCCGGTCGCGTCGATGTCGAGCGCCGTGACCGTGCCGTCGTCACCCACTTCGACGACGGCGAGGTCGAGAAGTGTGATCGTGCCGTCTTGCACCAGGTCCATCAGCGCCGCGGCGATGGAGCCGTCTCGCCGGTCGGTCGCCAGCTGCAACACCAGGTAGTCGACCGGCCCGGAGACGTCGTCGTTCTGCGACGTCACGTCAGCCCTCCCCGTGCAGCGAGGCCTGAAGCGCTGCTTCGTCCTCCTTGCTGAGCGACGTCTTCAGCACCGTGCCCCCGAAGCGGGACAGGGACTCGAGCGCCTTGTCGGTGGTCATCTGCTCCACGATCATGAACAGCGCCGAGGTACCGGGGCTCACCTGCTCGCGGACCTGCTGCTGGAAGCCCTTGTCGATCGACGACTTCGTCAGCTTGCCCATCAGCGCACCGAAACCTGCGCCGAAGGCCATGCCGAGCACGGGGATGAAGAAGAGCAGTCCGAAGAAGAACCCCCAGAACAGTCCCCACGTCGCACCGGTGCCGACCTCGTGCTGGTTGGTGACCGTGCGGAACTTGCCGTCCTCGGAGCGGATGATGGCGGCGACGGCGTCGGGCTGGATCACGAGGTCGTGCGACAGTCGGCCCACCTCGTCCATGGCCGTGACCGCTGTGGTCGTGTCGTCGTAGCCGATCGCAATCAAGTCGGGCATGTCCCGCTCCTCTCTCGTGGTCCGCAGTCGGACCGTTTCCCCGACTGTGATGCCGTGCGCCGCCTGCGACATCACCCCTCGGGGATGATCTGCATGCGGACCGAGCGCCTCGACACCGGCGCTGGCTCGCCGCTCGGGACCGGTGTGCGCCCCCGAAGTAGTTGGACCCGGACCCCATCGTCCGCGCAGTGCGCCCGACTCATCCTCGGCGGGTGATGCGAGGCCCATCACGCCTGAGCACACTCGCGAGCAGCGAGCCCGGACGTGGCTTCGGCCTCCTGCCCGACGGATCGATCGTTGCGTGTGCTCGGCTCCACCGGTTCCTGCCACTCACCGGCCCTCGCTGCTCACTCTGCACCCGAGCACTGCGAACCGACCCGACGGAGGCGAGATGTCGAAGAAGTCGAAGAAGGCGAAGAAGCGACACGCCGAGCAGCTGCACCGTGACGCGGAGCCGTCGGGTTCGGTAGTGAGCGACGGAGGTCGAACTCGACTCCGTCGCAAGCCCTACGAGGCCGAGCTCGAACGTCTCCAGATCGAGCTCGTGCACCTTCAGCGGTGGGTGGTCCGGTCGGGAGCGAAGGTGTGCATCGTCTTCGAAGGCCGCGACACGGCCGGCAAGGGCGGTGTCATCAAACGCATCACCGAACGAGTGAGCCCGCGGGTGTTCCGGGTGGTGGCGTTACCGGCCCCCACCGAACGAGAGCGCTCGCAGATGTACATCCAGCGCTACGTTCCCCACCTCCCTTCGGCTGGCGAGATCGTCATCTTCGACCGGTCCTGGTACAACCGCGCCGGGGTCGAACGGGTCATGGGGTTCTGCTCCGACGCAGAGGCCGATCGCTTCCTCGAGCTGGTCCCGGCCGTCGAGCAGGCCATGGTCGACTCCGGCATCATCCTGTTGAAGTACTGGCTCGAGGTCGACCAGACGGAACAGACGCGCCGACTCGAGGCGCGCATCGAGGACGGCCGCAAGACCTGGAAGCTGACATCAATGGATCTCGAGTCCTATGGCCGTTGGTACGACTACTCGCGTGCGCGAGACGCGATGTTCGCCGCGACCGACACCGAGACCGCTCCGTGGTACGTCGCTGACTCCAACGTGAAGCGGCGTGCACGGCTCAATGTCATCAGCCACCTGCTCGCGAGCATCCCCTACGAGCGCAGCCCCCACGACGACATCGAGCTCCCTGACCGACAGGAACCCGGGGACTACGTCGAGCCCGATCGACCTCGGCGACTGGTCCCGTCACTGATCTGACGACGGAGCGACCATTGGCCTACCTCGGGGGAAACAGATCGGTCTCCAGTGGCTGAGGAGCGTTCGCCGTCCACTGCCGTCGGCGAGTTCCTTCTGCGCCTCGCCGCCGCGCTGAACGCGACAGGAGCGACTGTCGATGAGGCACAACGGCGCGTGGAGCGGATCGGGCACTCCCTCGGCGCCGGCGATGTTCACGTCAGCGCCTTCCCCACCTTCGTCATGATGACCATGGCTGACGGCGGTCCGACGACGCTCAGGGTCACGCCCACTGGTGCCGACGTCTACCGCCTCGACCAGATCGCCGCGATCGAGGAACTCTGCATTGCGACAGAGCATGGGGACGTCGATGTCGACGAGGCGCTGACCCAACTCACCGCCATCGAGTCGTTCCCACCACGATTCGGTCAGCTCCCCAGGGTCCTGGGCTACGTCGTCCTCAGCGCTGGCCTCTGCCTCGTGTTGCGTCCGGCACGACAGGAGGTCCTCACCGCTGCGGCGCTGGGACTGGTCGTCGGCCTCCTCCAACCGCTGGTCGAGAATCGACGTCCGCTGCGGATGCTGCTCCCGGTGCTCGCCGCGTTCGTCGTCGCCACGATCAGCGGAATCGCGAAACGCGCCGACCTGGTCGACACCGGAATCCGCCCCATCGTCGCAGCGCTCATCATCTTCCTCCCGGGTGCCACGCTCACTGCGTCGGTGCTCGAGCTCCGCTCAGGTCAGATCGTGTCGGGAGCCAGTCGGCTTGTCTCCGGGCTGCTGACGCTCGCGATGCTCGCGTTCGGGATCCTGGCAGGGTCGGAGGTCGCGGGCCTCTCCGCGAGTGACGCTCTCGCCGCATCCACGCCGCTCCTCGGAGCATGGGCCCCATGGCTCGGCGTCGCCACGTTCGCTCTCGGTGTCGCGGTGACCAACTCGGCGCCACGTGGATCGTGGCCTGGATTGATCCTGGTGCTGTTCTCGGCATGGGCGGTGCAGGTCGCAGGAAACGCGCTCTGGGGTGTCTACCTCGGAGCGCTTCTCGGTGCGGTCGCACTCGTGCTGACCTCCTCCGCTGTAGCGCACACGTCGCGGAGCGTCCCCCGACAGGCCTCGTTCCTCCCCGGCTTCTGGCTGCTTGTGCCCGGGGCCCTCGGGCTCATCGGACTCACCCGCTGGGTGACCGCTGGTCCAACCGCACCCGGTGCCGATCTCCGGGTGACCGCCGGTTCCATCTTCGCTGTCGCCGTCGGTGTCCTGATCGGCTCACAGCTGTGGGACTGGATCACCTCCGGTCGGGGCCTTGTCTCGAGCTGGCGACGACGATCCGCCTGACTCGCCCGACATCCGACCGACCCCCGGCTCCACCGTTGGGGTCTGCCCACCCGCAGCGCGACTCGATTCGCGCCGCGGGTGGGGCTCAGTCTCTCAACGCTCCGACAGCTCGGCGAGATCGCGGCCGTGCAGGGTAAGCGCCCAGATCACTGCGATGTCCAACGCGATGATCAGCACGGCCCACACTGGGTACCAGGGCAGCCAGAGGAAGGCTGCAAACGCGCTGAGCGCGGCAACGAGCACACCGACGGTTCGTGCTGCGACGTTGCCGAAGAACACGCCGAAACCCGAGACCAGGACGACGATGCCGAGGATCAGATGGATCCAACCCCACGACGTGACGTCAAACTGGAACACGTATTCGGAACCGACGACATAGAACTTGTCGTCGATGATGGCGACGAGTCCGATTGCCGCTTGGAAGAGGCCGATCAGGACGAGAGCGACCCCGGCGAACGCTGCATAGCCGGCGGCCCACGGGCTGGGTGTTTCAGACATCGATGTTCCTCCTCATGGGACTGGACGGGAGCGTCCAGGTCCCTCCTCGATCGACTCTGGGACCGCCGGTCGACACCGACATCACCCCTTGAGGATGATCCGCTCGTGAGGTCGCTTTCGTAGCGTCGGAGTGACTCATCACGGCTGACCAACCTGATGCCCGTGCCGATCGGAGGAGCTCATGGACGGATCGCTGAACACGGATCGATCGTGTCCGAGTGGGCCCCGATGGTTCCGCTCTTCATCCGCCCCAACCCGCTTCTGTGGGTGAACTCGATGTCGGCGCGGTATCGCATCACGGTGTCAGGACCGCAGTCCGCGGTGCTCGTCCATGCCGTGGAAGAACTCGGCTCGTACGAGCTCGTCGCCAGCTCGGCCAATCAGTCCACCATCCTGGCCACTGTCATGGACGAGTCCGCTCTTCACGGCGTGCTGCATCGCCTGCAGACGCTGAGGGTTGATCTGCTCGAGGTGGTTCGTGTCGACCGCCACCGGTAGCGGTGTTCCACCAGCGAACAAGATGAGAGAGGCGCCGAACACATTTCTGCAACTTTCGGCGTCATCCGTTGGCCATACTACGGTCATGAACGCAAGGGCCGAGGTTCGTATGGCGTCGGCCCTTGTCGTCTCGTCGTCCCTACCCGGGCCGGTGCAGCGAACACGGCTGTGTGCTCGACTCGACGAGATCCCGCCGGGTGGCACCGGGCTGATCGTCGCTCCGCCCGGATCGGGAAAGTCGGTGCTCATCGACCAGTGGGTGACCACACAGTCCGACGCGACGGTGTGTGCGCTGACGCTCACCGGACGTCGCGATGGGGGCACGACGCTGGCATCAGCGCTGGTCGACGCGTTCGATCGCACCGCCATCGCCGTCGCCCCTCCGCAGGTGGCGATGGTGAGCGCAGGGAGTGCCCGGGTGGGCGACGACCTCCTCGGCGACGTCCTCGGTGCGCTGCACGACCACGAGGGCGAGGTGGTCATCGTGCTCGACGACGCGCACGTCCTCGAAGGCCCCGATCTCGACGCGCAGCTGGGAACCCTCGCTGCCGGTCTGCCACCCCAGGCTCGACTGATCATCTCGACCCGTTGGGATCTTGCCCTTCCGTCTCGGTCTCTGCGCCTGTCGGGTCGTCTGGTCGAGCTCCGGGAGGCGGAGCTGGCCTTCAGGGCGGACGAAGCAGGCCAGCTGCTCGAGCAGGTCAGTGGTCGCTCGCTCGACGAGGACCAGGTCGGAGCGCTGGTTGATCGAACTGATGGATGGGCGGCCGGACTGCAACTGGCAGCTATCTCACTGCAGAGGTCACCCGATCCGGGAGCGTTCGTCGCGGACTTCACCGGGACCGACCACCTGGTGGTCGAGTACCTCACCGGGGAGGTGCTCGACACGCTCGATGATGCGACACGGCGATTCCTCAGCCGTACCGCAGTGCTCCCCTGGCTCTCCGCCGAGCTCTGCGACGCTGTCACCGGAGGCTCCGATGGTCGAGAGCAGTTGCGTGAGCTGTCGAGACGGTCGCTCTTCCTGGTCCCGTTGGACCACCGGGGCGAACGGTTCCGCTACCACCACCTGTTCGTCGACCTGTTGCGCTTCCAGTTCACCGAGCAGCACGAGCTCGATGAGCAACGACGTGTTCGTATCGCCGCCGCGGAGTGGCTGGCGGCGCGAGGCCACGTCGGCGAAGCCGTGGAACAACTGCTCGAAGCGGGCGAGAGCGAGCGGGCCTTCGCCGTCGTGATGGCTCACGGCCGACAATTTCTCGAGCGCAGCGAAGCGGCGAGCATGGAGACGTGGTTCGACCGCATCCTCCGTGCACGCCCCGACGGCCCTCCGGTGGTCGCCATCAACCTGCTCGCTTCACAGATCGCCTCGCAGCGCTACATCGGGGCGGCCGAGACCCACCGCCTTCTCTCTCGACGGCTCGACCTCACCCCCGGCGAGCGAATCGTCGCCGATGCGCTCTACTCGTGCCTCTGCCTGGACGAGCTGCCACCGGCGGACACCATCGAGCTGACGAACGCAGTGTTGGCAGGTCTCCCTCGCGTCGCCCCCGAGGACATGCCCGACGTGCTGGGCCTCGACGGCGCGACCAGCGCCGAAGCGTTCGCCGGCTGCATGCAGGCCTACGCACACTTCAAGGCGGGACGTCTCGCCACCGCCGCACGGACGTTCCGGTGGGTCTGTGACCTCCGAGGCATGCAGTACGTCGTCTGGCGAATCCACACTCAGAGCGCCATGGCACTGATCGGAGCGCTGACCGGCCGACTCGGCGAAGCCGAACAGCTCGCCCACCGCACGCTGGACATCGCCGCCGCGTCCGACCTCAGCCTGCACACCTGCACCACTGCATCGCATCTGGCGCTGGCCGCCGTCGCGCTCGAGCGTGGGCGACCGCTCCAGGCATCACCTCATCTGCGCGAGTCGGGGCGACGGACCCAACGCGATCGGGGACGCTTCTTCTCCGATGTCCACACGCTGCTCGACGTACGCCATCTGGCACTCACCGAAGGTCCGCGCGCCGGGATCCAACGCATCCGGACGGGACTCGACACCTCGTCGGCATGCTCGCTCATCGTCGAAGCCGCTTCCGCGCTCGAGTGCCGCTTGCTGATCGAGCTCGGATCAACCAACCTTCTCCAGCCACTGCTGCTCCGAGCTGCGAACACTCCGATGTCCGCCCCGGTGAACGTCGACCTCGCGCTCGCGCTGACCAACGTGGCACGAGCTGCCAGCGAGCTAGAAC
>JAFAFN010000597.1 GCA_023423475.1 Actinomycetes bacterium
TCGAGGGACTTCATCGCCGAGCTCGTGTTCACGTAGATCGGGAAGGCGACGCCCAGGACGATCAGCGAGATCTTGACGGTCTCGCCGACGCCCAGCCACACGACCAGCAGTGGCTGGAGCGCGATGATCGGCACGAAGCGCAGCATCTGGACGTTGGCGTCGACCAGGTTGTCGCCCAGTCGCGACAGTCCCGAGATCAGCGCA
Organism: Actinomycetes bacterium; assembly: GCA_023423475.1. GTDB lineage: Bacteria > Actinomycetota > Acidimicrobiia > Acidimicrobiales > Microtrichaceae > JAFAFN01. The sequence goes on from JAFAFN010000597.1 coordinate 205, forward strand.
AGGGCGGTGCCGATCGGGATCCCGATCGCCATGCCCCAGAGCACCCGCTGCAACGAGGCCCACAGCGAGCTGCCCAGGGTGCCGTCGCTCACCAGGTCGGCGCCCGCGGTCAGGACCGTGGACGGACCGGCAAGGATGTCCGACGCGATCCAGCCTGCCCGGGAGGCGATCTCCCAGAGGGCGAACAGGAGCACGACGCCGAGCAGTCGCTCGACACCCTTGGGGATCAGACGGCGGCGCGGTGCCACGTCGAGGTCGTCGACGCGGCCGACGGGGAGGGCGACCAGGTCGGCCGGTGCGGCGACCGCGAGCTCGGCCTCGCTGTAGGAGTCGTTCAGGTGCGCCTGGACCTGAACGGACGTGGCCAGGTCGCTCATCCTTCGGACCCTTCGCCGCTGCTGGACCCGCTGCTGGCCGCCTCGAACTCCTTCTGCACCAGCTCGTTGAAGCGGGTGTCGAACTCCTTCGAGGTGTCGAGCTCGGTCGGGATCTGCCCTGCGGCGACGAACCGGTCGGCCAGTGCCTGCTGGGGCTCGCCGATGGGGCCGGGCAGTTCGAAGAACGAGGTCGTGCCGGTGCTCTCGGCCAGCTCGAGCGCACGCTCGGGGCTCAGGCCGTACTGCTTGGCGAAGACGGAGTCGGCGAGCGCCTCCTTGTTCTGGCCGAGCCAGGTGAAGGCGCGGACCAGGCGGGCGGCGTAGTCGGCCAGCGCGGCCGAGACACCCTCGTCGTCGAGCGCATCGCGGGAGGCGATGAGGAAGGCCGCACGGTCGGTGATGTCATCTGCCGGGATGGCCACGCGGCCACCGGGGGTGTCGCTGACGAACTGGCTGATCAGCGGCTCCGTCGAGATGCCGGCGTCTGCGGAGCCACCCTTGATGGTCGAGGACACCTGGATGATCGGGACGTCGACGGTGGTGATGTCCTCGGGGGAGAGGCCGGCTTCGTCGAGTCCGGTGAGCACGGCCGCTTCGGCCGAGGTGCCTCGCTGGTAGGCCACCCGCTTGCCCTTCAGGTCTGCCCAGTCCTCGATGGAGTCGTCGGTGGTGATGAGGGCGCCGAGCCCCTTCTCCGGCGCCCAGCCGGCCACCGCGGTGATGTCCTGGTTCGCGGCCTGGGCGAAGATCAGCGGCGTGCTGGCGGTGAAGCCGGCATCGAGTGCCCCGCCCTGGAAGGCCTGCAGCATCGGCGGTCCGCCGACGAAGTTCGCGTACTCGAGGGTGTAGGGCAGGTCCTGGTCCTCGCCGCTGACCTCGAGGACGGTCTTGAGGTAGTCGAGCTGGTCGCCGACGCGCAGCGTGATGCCCTCGGGGATCGTCGCTGCGGTCGTGACCGGCGCGGCGGTGGTGGTCGGACCCGACTCGTCGTCGCCCGATCGGGTCGACGCCTCGGATGAGCACGACGCGGCGAGCAGCGCGATGCCGGCGAGCAGGATCAGGCCGAGGGCTCGAGGTCGGAGGGAGGTGGATTGCACAGGTGGTCCTTCGCTGTTCGTGTTCGGGGAGTGGTGACGGAGTGCTGACGGGCGTGGTGCGGGTCAGGGAGTGATTCAGGAGGATAGCTATAAAGCCGATCTGAATAGTCGGGTTTTAGTACCGACGGCGTCCGGAGCACAACTGCTCCGTCATTGGTCAGCGGTCACACACGGCCGTCCGGGCGCGCCGAAGCAGACCGTCCTGCCCACGGTCCAGTGGCTTGGGTCGGCTCAGCCGTTCACGACGGCGGAGCTGCACCCGGGGCGTGCGGAGCCCTGGAAGCTCTCGGTGAAGAACCGGTCCAGCGGCGAGCCGTCGAAGCGCAGGTCGGCGTCGTCGCGCGACGAGCCCTTCGCCGAGATCTGTCCCGGGATCGACAGGTGCGAGGCAGGGCTGGCTGCGCCGTCCTTGGCGAAGATCGACAGCCGCAGCAGACCTCGGTCGCCCTCGGCAGGGCAGTACTCCGCATCGCGCAGCGACTCGTAGAGCGCGCTGCCCATGCAGTCGGCAGGACCGGGCACGTCCGAGGCGTCGGCACCGTCGGGTGTGATGCAGTGGATGATCTCGTCGTCCGCGCCCTGTGCGATCAGCAGCGGCACGTGGCGGCCCTCGGCGTCGAGCGGCGCCTTCGGGTACGGGTTCGCCCCCGTGGGTCCCGGAGTGTTCCACCGGATCCAGTCGCACCACGCGGTCATCGCCGGGTCCTCGGTCGTCGCACACGTGCGGTCGGTGCCGCCCTTGAAGAACTGTCCGGTGCGGTAGCCCTCGGGCAGGTTCCACAGCTCAGCGGTCAGCATCTGGTTCGTCGCCGCGTCGCGGTACGGCGACACCAGCTTCTGGATGATCTTGGCGTCGTCACCGCCGAGGCACAGCGGAGCGATGCGAGCGATGGTCGTCGCACCCTGGTTGGTCGCCACGGTGGGCAGCTGGAGATCGGCGGCGGTGGCGGGGAACGCCGGGAACCGGGCGTCGGGGGACGGTGCTCCGCGCTTCGAGAACTCCGACCACGAACCGAAGATGTAGGAGAAGAGCGCCGGCCCGATCTGCAGCTCGACCGCGGCGATCGGCAGCGGGAGCAGCTTGATCGTGGTGTGCATCTCCCAGTCCGCGAGTCCGTCGCCGAGCTCGACGCCCGGTTGGAGCTCGGGCTGGGCGATCAGGTTCGCCGCGGGTGCGAGCGCGGCGACGCCGCGCAGCGCGAGCGGTGCCGCGGCGGGGTTCGGGGTCGCTGCCTGGTAGCTCTCGAGCAGCTGACCGGCCCACAGCGCCGCATGGCCGCCCTGGGAGTGGCCCCACGTGATCGTGTCGTAGCTCGTCGGCAGCTCGCCCTCGCCGAACTCCTGGTCCATGAGCTGCGTGGTGGCCCGAGCGGCGTCGACGACGTTCGCCCCGGCGACACGGCCGATGATGTAGGTGTCGTTGGGTTGGTAGTCCGATGCCGAGACGACCCAGCCCCGGTCCAGCGCGGTCTGCAGGGCCCCGTCGGCCGAGCGGCCCTCTCGCTTGCGCAGCCCCGAACCCCAGGCGATCGCGCCGATGCCGGCCTGCATCGGTCCCCAGAAGGTCGTGGCCGGGTTGTTCGAGGGGAGACAGGCCTGCTGCAGACCGATCGTGCCGTGGGACCAGGCGAGCTGGCGTCCGACCCCGCCGAACGACGCAGGACCCTCCGCCGGTGCCGCGGCGACGCCGCAGATCAGCTGCAGGTCGTTCTCGTCGACGCCGGTCGACACGTACAGGATCCGCCAGACCTTGGCGTCGCTCGGATAGCCGGCGGTGTCGCCGTCACCCGGGCCCAGGTCCTTCGCCTCGATCAGGTCGCCCGGCCTGGCGCCGTCGGGCACCGTGCCACCCACCCCGGGTGTGCCGTCGCACGGCGGGGTCGAACCCTTGCTCGGGACGGTGGTCGTCGGGCCCCCGTCGGGCAGCGAGCTCTGGAGCGTCTCGAAGCCCTCGTCGGTGGTGCAGGCGACCGCCGCTGCGGCGACGAGCAGCACGCCCATCGCCATCGCGAGCAGTCGACGTCGTCCTCCGGTCATCGATCCCCCGATCCAGAACTCGGCCCGATCGCCGGCCGCGTGTCTGAGCAGTCTCCCAGCGGTGACGCCCGAACGTGGTGGACGCTCCGGGCCGACCCACCGACATACTGGTTGCCATGACTCCCCAGGACCCGGCCGACGACGAGCGCGAGAGCTGGGTGCACGTCGTGCGCGACGCGGCCATCGAGGCCGAGCGTGAGACCGGACGGCACGAGGAGACCGAGGCCGAAGCACGCCGCGGGGTCGCGATCCGCATCGCCCGCATCGTCGGTGGCTTCCTCGTCATGGGTCTCGGCATCGCCGCCCTCCCGCTGCCGGGACCGGGCTGGCTGATCATCATCTTCGGGCTCAGCCTGCTGCCCTTCGCCTGGGCGGAGCGGACCATCCGACTCATCCGCTCGAAGATCCCCGGGATCCCCGAGGAAGGGAGCATCCCGCTGAGCAGCTGGCTGGTCATGGCCGGCATGCTGATCGTGTTCACCGGCGGCACGATCCTCTTCGGCGAGGCGATCAAGGACTGGGTCGCGGCGCTCTGGGGCCACCCCGACAAGCTGGTGACCTGATCGGCTCCCGCCGCCAGAGGTCAGGCGAGGACCGGCGAGAGCGTCTCGCCGAGCAGCTCGACCCGCTCGGGCAGGTGGCCGTTCGCCGGCAACGAGATCGAGAAGCCGTCGAGCCCGGCGTCCAACCAACCGGCGAAGGTCTCGGCGATCGTGTCGGGATCGCCGACGACGACCATCGAGTCGATCATCGCCTGCATGTCCTCGGGGAGCGACGCCCAGTCGAGGCCCTTGTCCGCCAGGTAGGCGTTGCGCTCGGCTTCGGCCTCGGCGGTGGTCGGCGCGATGCAGGCGACGCGGTTCGCGGTCATGGTGATCTCGGCGCGGTCGCGTCCGAGCCGCTCGCAGTGCGCCGCGGGCGCGTCGAGCTTGCGCGGGTACTCCGAGGGGTCGCAGCCGAGGTTCCCCTCGTCCGCGTACTGGGCGACCATGCGCAGCGTCTTGCGCTCGCCGTTGCCGCCGATCATCACCGGGATCCGTGACAGCGGTGCGGGGGAGTTGATCGCGTCGCGCACGGTGTAGTGGTCGCCGTCGAGCGAGGCCCGTTCGCCGGCGAGCATCGGCAGGATGATCCGGATCGCCTCCTCGAGCTTCTGGAAGCGGTCGGTGAAGGTCCCGAACTCGATGCCGAAGGCGTCGTGCTCGAGCTCGAACCAGCCGGCCCCGAGGCCCAGCTGCGCCCGTCCTCCCGAGATGACGTCGAGCGTGGTGACCGTCTTCGCGAGGATCGCCGGGTTGCGGTACGTGTTGCCGGTGACGAGCGCGCCGAGACGGACCCGTCCGGTCACCGCGGCGATCGCGCCGAGCAGCGTGTAGGCCTCGAGCATGAAGTCGTCGGGCTCACCCAGGCCGGGCAGTTGGTAGAAGTGGTCCATCACCAGCACCGAGTCGAAGCCCGAACGCTCGGCGGCCTGCGCGGCACCGATCACCGTGGGGAAGATCTCGGCCGGGTTGCGCCCCGGGTAGGTGAAGCTGGGGATCTGCAGGCCGAGTCGTGTCATGGGTGCAGTCAAGCACCGCTGGTGGCCAGCGTGTCCGCGTTCGTGCGGCGACCGGCGGGCAGGTCGCGCGTGGCGAGCGCCGCGAGCACGAACGGCGTGAACAGCGCGGACCAGAGCCGGTGTCCTTCGGCGTTGGGGTGGAACAGGTCGGGGCTGAACAGCTCGGCGCCGCCGACGCGGAAGTGGGGATCGGACAGCTCCGGCACGGGGACCCGGACCACCGATGGATGGGCGCGGGCGACCGAGCGCTGTGCCCGGTCGATCGCCGCGCTGCGCATCGCCACGACGGGTCGCAGCGAACGCGGCAGCCGGGGGATGACCGACAGGTCGCCGACGCCGAGCGCCACCACGGGAGCGACCGACTCGAGCGCGCCGAGCAGCGCGTGCAGCTGCCGTCGCACGAGCGGTGTGGGAGTGCCGTGCATGGCGTCGTTCGCTCCGACCGAGACCACGAACAGGTCCGGACGCAGCTCCAGCGCGTTGGGGAGCTGGTGTGTAAGGACGTCGCGCACCCGGGACCCTCCCCTGGCGACGGAGGTCAGCTCGACCTGGCACGACAGCGACGCGGCGACACGGCTGATCCAGATGTCGCGCCGGTCGTCGAGGCCCGGTCCCGTGACCGAGCTGTCGCCGAGCACCACGACGTGCAGCGGGGCACCCGGGCCGTCGCCGTAGCGGCCGGAGGGGTCGAGGTCCTCGAAGTGCGGCAGGGGCGCGTGGGCGACCCGATGTGCCTGGACCCAGACGCTCCCGGCGGTGGCGAGGGCCACTCCCGGAACTCCGATGGCCCACCCTCGTCTCGAAGGGCCTCTCCGCATCCTTCCACCCTGAACCAACCCGATGACGGGGTCAACGGTCGGGCATGGGTGAAGGTTCCCGCGCGCGCGACCGACGCGCGCCGTCAGGACGCGGTACCCTGATGTGACCAGTGGTCACCTCTCGGCCACGGGTCACATCAGGGGGATGAGATGAGCAGGACCGACGCAGAGATCCTGGACCGCGACGACGTCAACGACCTCGACGCGATCCTGGCCGTGACCAACGCGGACGTCGACGAGGCGTTGCACGTCGTCGCCGACCACGCGGACGCGATCTTCACGTGGGACTACGAGAAGGGCTCGCGCCCTGCGCTGACCAAGCTCTACGAGAAGGCCAAGCACTCGCAGTGGAACGGCGAGACCGACCTGGACTGGTCGATCGACGTGGACCAGGAGCGCATCGCGGCCGAGTCCCCCATGCGGATGACCACCGAGCTCATCGACCAGCTCGGCTTCGACCTGTCGCACACCTCGCTGGCCTCGTGGGGCGACGACGAGTGGCTCCAGCACGCGATCGAGTCGCAGAACTGGAGCCTGAGCCAGTTCATGCACGGTGAGCAGGGTGCGCTGATCTGCACCGCCAAGATCGTCGAGACCGTCCCGTGGATCGACGCCAAGTACTACGCGTCGACCCAGGTCATGGACGAGGCCCGTCACGTCGAGGTCTTCGCCAAGTACCTCGACACCAAGCTGTCGGGGCACTACCCGATCAACCACCACCTGAAGCTGCTGCTCGACGACATCATCAACGACAGCCGCTGGGACATGACCTACCTGGGCATGCAGATCATGGTCGAGGGCCTCGCGCTCGCCGCCTTCGGCCTCGCCCACCAGGTCACCCCCGACCCCTTGCTGAAGCAGCTGCTGCGCTACGTGATGAGCGACGAGGCCCGCCACGTCGCCTTCGGCGTGCTGTCGCTCAAGGAGTACTACGAGGGGCTCACCGACGCCGAGATGATGGACCGCCAGGAGTTCGCGTTCGAGGCCGCGGTGCGCATGCGTGACCGGTTCCTCCAGCAGGAGGTCTGGGAGCGCATGGGCGTGCCAGTCAAGGAGGCCATCACGCTGTTCAAGCAGGACGACCCCGAGCTCAAGAACCAGGACCCGTTCCAGCAGCTGCTGTTCTCGAAGATCGTCCCGAACTGCAAGAAGCTCGGCCTGCTCGACGCGAACGACGGGTGGCTGCGCAAGCGCTTCGACACCCTCGGCGTCACGCAGTTCGAGGACTGGGTCGACACCGGCGAGGAGTACGAGCTGCTCGACGAGGTCGCACGCGACCGCGGTGAGCTCGACCCCGTCGGCGCGTCAGCTGCCGAAGGCTGACTCGAACACGGCGACCAGTCGTCGCACACCCGGGGCGGGATCGGACCCGAGCTCGAGCAACGGATCGAGCTCCGGGTGGCTCGGCGCGAGCGCGAGGTGCGGCAACGTCAGCAGCTGCAGGGTGAGGAACGCATCGAGGTCGGCGTCGGTGCGGATCCAGCCGGCATCGCGTCCGGACTCGGCGAGCGGGCGGAGGAAATCGATCAGGTGCCGGTCGACGATCTCGCGCACCGCCGAGTGCGCGTCCGGGTCGGGCTCGAGGAAGACCGCCGCCGACAGCGAGCGATCGATCGGATGATCGACGAAGTACTGCACCCAGCCGTCCGCGAGCGCCGCGTAGGAGTCGAAGAAGCCGGCCTCCCAGTCGAGTGAGTCGACCAGCTCGGCCATCGCCTCGCCGATGCGTTGGACGGCCAGCTCGCTGAGGTGCGCGAAGAGATCCATCTTGTCGTCGAAGTACTGGAACAAGCTGCCCTTGGCGACACCGGCCTCTCGGGCGATGACGTTCAGGCTGCCGCGTGAGTACCCGTTGCGAGCGAACTCCGCCTCGGCCGCGGCGAGCACGGTGGCTCGTCGCTCCTCGGGAAGGCGTGTCCAGGTCTCGGTCGGCATGGTCTCCTCTCGCGGCTCACCGCTGCGGTGAAGGCGGCGACGAGCGTACCCGTGCTCGAATGGGTGTCCATGGGTCGTTCGATGCAGTCGCTCGTCGGAATCGGTGTCGCGGTGGTGCTCGGCGGACTCGTCGCCTGGGCCGGCGGATCGGGTGCGGCGACCGCCGGTCCGGTGTCGGTGGTCGTGCTCTGCGCGGCGATCGCCTACGCCATCAACTGGGCGGCGTTCGTGCCCGCATACCTCGGGCAGACCGAACGCTTCTACGACCTGACCGGCACCCTGACCTATCTCGTCGTCGTGGCGGTGGCGTTCGTGCTCGGCGGCGGTGGGGCGCGTCCGGTGATGCTCGCGACGCTGGTCGTGGTCTGGGCGGTCCGCCTCGGCTCCTTCCTCGTGACACGCATCGCGAAGGACGGCTCCGACGGCCGCTTCGACTCGATCAAGCCGAAGCCGCTGCGGTTCCTGATGACCTGGACGATGCAGGGGCTGTGGGTGACCCTCACCGTCGGGTGTGCGCTCGCCGCGATGACCGCCGAGCGTTCGACCGAGTTGGACCTCTGGGCTCTGGTCGGCCTGGTGATCTGGCTCCTCGGGTTCACCTTCGAAGCGGTGGCCGACCAGCAGAAGCGGGCGTTCCGGGCTGACACCTCCAACGACGGTCGGTTCATCACCGGCGGTCTGTGGGCCTGGTCGCGCCACCCGAACTACTTCGGTGAGATCGTGCTGTGGGTGGGCGTCGCGGTGATCGCGGTGCCGGCGCTGTCGGGGTGGCAGTTCGTCACGCTGGTCTCGCCGCTGTTCGTCACGGTCCTGCTCACCCGCATCAGCGGGGTGCCTCTGCTTGAGGCGCGGGGCCGGCAGCGCTGGGGTGACGACGCCGAGTACCGCGACTACGTCGCTCGGACGCCCGTGCTGGTGCCGCGCCCGCCCCGCTGACGTTCGGGTCGAACAGGACTGCACTCGCGCCCATCCGGGTACCGGTGCGGCACCGAACCCAGTGCGTCGCTGGTCCGTGTCGTTCCGAGGTGCCCCGTGAGTCTCCACGCCCCCACCCGTCGTTCCGTCATCGCTCGGCGAGCGCGCAGCGTTCCGGCGGTCGTCGCCGCTGCGGTGCTGCTCACCGTGTTCGCCGTGCCGCTGGCGCTCGCTGCCGGTGCCGCCGACCTGGTGACCGGGAAGCTCCGACTCCCGCGGGTGCGGCTGCTCGCGTTCGGCATCTGCTGGGCCTGGTTGGAGACCGCCGGTGTGCTCCGCGCCGGCGGTCTCTGGGCAGTCGGACGCGGCGCCGACGTCGACGCGCACTACCGGCTCCAGCGCTGGTGGGCCGATCGGCTGATGCGGAGCCTGCGTGTCACCTGCGGTGTCGAGGTGATCGTCGAGGGGGTCGACGCCCTGCACCCCGGCGGCTGCGTGCTGCTGGTGCGACACGCCAGCCTCGCGGACTCGTTGCTCACCGCCTGGGTGGTGACCGAGCAGGCGGGCCTGCGGCCGCGGGTCGTGCTCAAGCGGGAGCTGCACGCCGACCCGTGCCTGGAC
>JAFAFN010000062.1 GCA_023423475.1 Actinomycetes bacterium
GGCACACGTCGTCGAAGGTCAGCCCGAGCGAGCCGAACCGTGCCAGCGGGTCCGTCGCTCCCGGGTGAGCGAGGCCGGCTGGGTCACTGGGGAGGGTCGCCATCTGGTGAGCCTAGTCGTCCCGTCCGGGACGCTCCTGCGGAGGAGCGGGTCGGACCACGTGACAGGGGTAACGCGACCGCACGACGCCATCGCACGACGAGCCGGTCACGGCGGCAACTCCGGTGACACCCGCCGAGGCACGGGCGTAGCGTCTCGCCCATGGAACGACGTCATCGAGTGGTCGTGGTCGGCGCAGGGTTCGGTGGACTGGCGCTGGTCAAGTCCCTCGAAGGGGTTCCGGTCGACGTGGTCCTGGTGGACTCGAACAACTTCCACACGTTCCAGCCGTTGCTCTACCAGGTCGCGACCGCCGGCCTCGACGGCGACGACATCGCCCACCCGGTCCGCGGGATCGTGGCGCGCCAGGGCGGCGACATCGACGTACGACTCGGCACGGTCACGTCGCTCGACCTCGATCGTCGCACCGTCCACTTCGACGACGGACCGCCGCTGGAGTACGACGAGCTGGTGCTCGCCGCCGGTGCGGTGACCGCCACCTACGGCGTGCCGGGGGTCGCGGAGCACGCCTTCGGCCTCAAGAACCTCGCCGACGCGTTGGGGCTGCGGGCCCACGTGCTGCACCAGTTCGAGCGGGTCGCGGTGGACCGCTCGCTGATCGACGAGGGAGTGCTGAACTTCGTGATCGCCGGAGGTGGACCCACCGGGGTCGAGCTGGCCGGGGGTCTCGTCGAGCTGTTCGACCGGGTGCTGGTCAAGGACTTCCCGACCCTCGACGTGCGACGCGCCCGGGTGGTTCTGGTCGAGCCGGCCGATCGCCTGTTGTCGACCTTCTCGCCGCGACTGTCGGGAATGGCGCGGCGCACGCTCGCAGGCCGTGGCGTCGAGGTCGTGCTCGGTGTCGGTGTGGCGGGGACCGACGGCAAGGTCGTCGAGCTGACCGACGGCAGCCGCGTGCCCGTCGGCACGCTCGTGTGGACGGCGGGCATCACCGCGAGTCCGCTCGCCCGTCAGGTGGCCGAGCAGCTCGGCGACGATGCGCTGACGCGTGGAGGGCGGATCGTTGTCGGCCCTCAGCTCACCGTCCCGGGTCACGACGAGGTGTTCGTCATCGGCGATCTCGCCGGGTCCACCGACGACGCGGGCGACCTGCTGCCCCAGGTCGCCCCGGTCGCGATGCAGGGTGGCGCATTCGTCGGCGAGGTGATCCGAGCCCGCCGTGACGGCGTCGAGGTCGGCTGGTTCCGCTACCGCGACAAGGGTTCGATGGCGACGATCGGGCGTCACGCCGCGGTCGCGCAGCTGCCGGGCGGGATACGGCTGAGCGGCACCCCGGGGTGGCTCGCATGGCTGGGTCTGCACCTGGTGATGCTGGTGGGGTTCAGGAACCGGGTGAACGTGCTGGTCAACTGGGCGTGGAACTACCTGACCTATGACCGTGCGTCGCGGCTGATCGTGGGGGAGTCCCCACCCAAGGAGTGAGGCCGGCGCGCACCGCGGTACGGTGACACCATGGCCACGCTGTCGTTCGAAGGTGACACCAACGGCGAGATCCTCATCAAGGTGAAGCGCTGGCTCGCCTCGGTCGAGGGCAACGAGACCTCCGCGATCTCGGCCGTCCAGGCGGTCAGCCAGGGCGCGGAGCTGACCAAGGACGCGCTGCGGATCATCGCCAGCTCGGCACCGGAGCCCATCGCGCAGTCCGAGGTCGTCAAGGGACTGACCAACATGGGCTACAAGGTCACCGACGCCACCAAGGACGCCGTGGTCTCCGGCCTCGACTCGATCGAGGAGATGACCGGCGGGGGTGTCGTGCACCAGGCGACCAAGGCAGCCGGCAAGGTGGCGTACCAGATGAACGCGACCATGGCCCGCCAGCTGCTCCGTTCGCTGCGCGGCTGACCATGCCCGATTGGTTCCCGGGGGCCGGTCCGAACCGTTGATGCAGGCCCTCCTGGTGACGCTCGCCGTCACCGGCACGGTGGTCGCCGTGGGCACGATCGTCGGCGCGTCGCTGCTGGCCTGGCTCCGCGGCACGGAACGGCCCGTCGCCATCGCTCCGGCCGTGGGGTTGGGCGCCATCGTCCTGTGGCACAGCACGCTCGGACTCGTGGTGCCGCCAGGGTCGTGGGCGGCCGTGGCGGTGACCGTGGTCGCGTCGGCGATCCTGGTCGCGGTCACCAGCCGGCGACGCGCCGAGCCGTTCGCCGCCTGTCTGGCGAAGTGGCGCACACTGGTGGCGGCGACGGCGCTCGGCCTGCTGTGCGCCGTGCCGTTCCTTCTGGTGGTCGCACGATCAGGTTCGACCTCGTTCGTGCACCTGGGGACCAACCACGACGGCTACTTCTTCACCGCGGTGCCCCAATGGCTCTCGGACCACACGACGCTGGGCGGATCGGGTCTGGTGGCCGACGGCAGCGCGGTGGACACGCCCCTGCTGGGCTCGACCTGGGACGTCTTCTGGAACGGTCGTTGGCGGGTCGGTTCGGACGCGCTGACATCCGCCGCGTCGCGACTCGTCGGCGGCGAGGCCGACCGGGTCTGGATGTCGATGGCGATCTCGTACCTCGTCGTGCTCGTCGCCGCTGCCCAGGCGATGGCGAGGTCGCTCGGACTCTCGGCGGCTCGGAGCCTCGTCGCCGCAGCGGTGGTCGGCACCGCCGCAGCGACGCTCGACGCCGTGGTCGATCAGCACACCCCGACCGTGCTGGCCCTCGCACTGCTCGTGGTGCTCGCCATCGAGCTCTGGCGGGGTGCGACGAGCGACGACGACGGCGCCTCCCCGTTCCTGGTCGCCCTCTGCGCCGGCGCGGTGGCCGCGGTCTACGTCGAGCTCCTCTCGCTCGCCCTGTTGCCGCTGTTGGCGGTGACGCTGGTGTCCTGGCGCCGCGCCGGTCGGGTCGACCTGATCTGGCTCCGCACGACCGCGGTGTGGAGCGTCGTGCTCGCAGGGCCAGCTTGGATCCGCGGGCTGTCCGGTGCGGCGACGGGCAGCGCGCCCGGGGGCTTCCGCTCCGCGTTCGCCGCGGGCGACGGCTGGTTCAGCAGCCTGAACGCGTTCGCCCGCGGCTCCTCGCAACCGATCGTGTCGATCTCGTCGGTGACGGCCCTCACGGCGGTCGCGGTGACGGTCTTCGCGTTGGTGCTCGTCGGCGGGCTGGTCGCGACCTTCCGCTTCGGTGACCATCGGGTGTGGTGGGCGAGCCTCCTGGTGTCGGTCGCGCTGTGGTGGTTCGGACTCGGGTTCGTGGACCGCTCCGGCTACCCCCAGCAGCGTCTCGTCGAGTGGGGTGCTCCGCTGCTGCTGCTCGGGGCGCTGGTCGGCTGGGATGCCATCTCGCGCCGCCCGATCACCCTGGCGGGTCCTCGTACTTCGCCCAGGGTGGCCAAGCTCACGGGGGTCGGGGTGTTCGCGCTCGCGGCGCTCGTGCTGATCGGTCCCGGGCTGGAGCGGGCCGCCAGGATCGAGGAGCGGCCCGGGCGGCGGGTCGACGGTGAGCTCGCCGCCGCTGCGGACTGGGTGGCACAGCGTGACCCGATCGGTGGGGCGACCCTCGTGCTCACGAGCGACTACATGATGAACCTCTGGACGCCCTTCGTCCTCCGTGACCTGCCGGCGACGTCCTATCTGAACGTGTACCGCGAGTACTTCGCCGTCGATCACCTGGGTCCGGCGGCGGGGCGGCGGTGGCTCCTGCTCGACCGCGAGGCCTTCGAGCGAGCGAGCATCCCGGCGAACTCGGTGGTGGAGTCGAACGGTCGGTTCGTCCTCGTGGACCTCCACTCCGGCGGACCGGTCGAGCTCGAGGTCCCCCCGGGTCACCACGGGCGGTGGTCTGCCACCGGCGAGGTGGCTCGGGTCGTGCTCGATGGCGACACGGTCAGCTGCTCGGTCGGTGGTGACCCGGTCGCGTGTGCGTGACCGGCGCGGCGCGTCGCGTCTGAGCAACCGTTCATCGGGCCGGCGGGGCCATCGTCGGCCCGGATCGTCGCGGCTAGCGTCGTCGGAGATGTCGGGGCGAGGAGTGCCGCCGGAGTCGGTGCCGCGGCGGACCGTGCTCATGACAGGGGCGGCCTTGCTGGGCACGCTCCCACTGCTGAGCGCGATCGGATGCAGCGACGGCTCGGACGGCGGCGCCGGTCCGGACGCGGACACCCCGACCCCGGACGCCGGGTCGTTCTGGTCGGTGATCGCGGAGCAGGCGATCGCTGATGATCCCTCGCTCGACGGGGTGTCCGCAGCGACGCAGCTCGGTCTTGTGCCGGGCGAGGTCGAACCCGACTCGATGGCGCCTGCACAGCGCGAGCCGTTGCAGGAGACCATCGCAGCCGACGTGGCCGCCGGTCGGATGCGGTCCGTTGCCGGCTGGGACCTGGCCGAGACCGAGGTGCTGCTCGCCGTCGCCGCCGCGGAGAGCGAGCGATGACGATCGAGGCGGCATCGTCGCTGGCGCCCGGGACGACCGTGACCGCAGCGGTCGCGATCGTCGGCGGCGGGCCCGCCGGCATCACCGTGGCACTCGATCTCGCCGCGGCCGGCGTCGACGTCGTCGTGCTCGAGAGCGGAGAACGGGACCCGACCGAAGAGGGCAGGGAGCTCGACCGCGGCGAGATCGTGGGCACGCCGTTCCTGTTCGGGAGCACGTCGATGACCACGTCGGACACACGGATCCGTGCGCTCGGCGGTGCATCGGGGCACTGGGCCGGGCTGTGTCGACCGCTCGAGGAGATCGATCTGCGCGCTCGCCCATGGCTGCCGGGATCGGGCTGGCCGATCTCCCGTGCGGACCTGGACCCCTGGTACGCCGAGGCCAACGACACCCTGCGACTCGGCACCATGGGGTTCGACCCTGCTGGGTGGTTCCAGCGCACCGGTGCCGAGCAGTTGATCCTGCCCGGACCGCTCGAGACGATCATCGTGCAGGGCTCCCCGCCGGTGCGCTTCGGCAGCGACGCGGCGACCCGACTCGAGGCCGCGGACGGGCCGAGGGTGCTGCTCGGCGCGACCGCGGTCGACGCGACGCTCGACGGCAGGTCGGATCGACTCGCCGGGCTGACCATCGTGACGTCGGAGGGGCGGACCCACGACGTCGTCGCCGACACCTTCGTGCTCGCCGCCGGCGGCTACGAGGTCGCCCGACTCCTGCTCTCCTGGGACGGCGAACGTGGCGTGGCGAACTCGTCGGATCGTGTCGGCCGCGGCTTCGCCGATCACCCGCACCGCTCTGCCGGACAGGTGCGGGTGCTGCTCGACTCCGACGCCCCGCCGCTGTACTCGTGGGGCGACACGCCGGGCGACGAGCCACCCACCCGCGTCTGGGGCGGGTGGGCACCGACCGCCGAGACCCAGGAGGCCGAGGGCATCTCGAGCAGCGCGCTGTTCCTGCGCTTCGCGGGCGAGGCCGCGGTCGACGAGGCGATCCCGGGTCCGCTCGACGATGCCGTCGGCCCGTTGCTCTCGTGGAGCACCGGTGACCCTCGGGCTCGGATCGCCCGGGTCGACGTCCGTTCCGAGCAGGGGTTCGACCCGAACAGCCGCATCACGCTCGGCAAGGAACGCGACGCGTCCGGCCTCCGGCGGGTGCGGATCGACTGGCGGACCTCGGAGCTGGACGATCGCACCGGCCGTCGCACCGTCGAGCTGTTCGCTGCCGAACTGGCGAGAGCGGGGCGCGGCCGGGTCCAGATCGAACCCGGCGGCCGCCCCTACGAGGACCTTCCCTTCGAGATCGGCTGCCACCCGATGGGGACCGCCCGGATGAGCGACGATCCCGCCGCAGGGGTGGTCGACGCGGACCTCCGGACACACGACGTCGAGAACCTCTACGTCTGCTCGAGCGCGGTCTTCCCGACCGGCGGCCACGCCAACCCCACCATGACGATCGTGGCGCTCGCCCATCGCCTGGCGGCACACCTCGGTGGCACCTGATCCCGGGCCGGGACAGGAGGAAGGCGTCGGGTCCGAACACAACTAGACTGCTCGCTTCCCATGGGCACCTGAGCTGACGGTGCGAGAAGGGCAGACGTGGCAGAGATCGAGATCGGAATCGGCAAGACGGGACGTCGTGGCTACGCCCTCGACGAGGTGACCATCGTGCCCAGTCGTCGCACCCGCGACGCGGACGAGGTCGACGTCAGCTGGCAGATCGACGCCTACCAGTTCGACATCCCGGTGATCGCTGCCGCTGCGGACGGGGTGACCAGCCCTGCCACCGCGATCGAGATGAGCCGACTCGGCGGTGCGGGGGCGCTCAATCTCGAGGGGCTCTGGACCCGTCACGCCGACCCCGCGCCGCTGCTCGACGAGCTGTGGCTCGTCGACGAGGCGGTCGCCGTCGAACGCCTGCGCGAGCTCTACGCCGCGCCGATCGACCCGGACCTCATGAGCGACCGCGTGCACCAGATCCGCGACGCCGGCGGCACCGCCGTCGTCGCCGTCAGCCCGCAGCGCACCGAGGAGCACCTCGCGGACATCATCCGCTCCGAGCCCGATCTGCTCGTGATCCAGGGCACCGTGACCTCGGCCGAGCATGTCTCCGACGGCGCCCACCCGCCGCTCGACCTGAAGCACCTCGTCCGTCGGCTCGAGGTCCCCGTGCTCGTCGGCGGCTGCGCCAGCTACCAGGCGGCCCTCCACCTCATGCG
>JAFAFN010000117.1 GCA_023423475.1 Actinomycetes bacterium
CCGCCGAGCAGCTCGTCGAGCGCGGCGCCAGCGCGGTGTACTGCGCGGCGACCCATGGCGTGTTCTCCGACCCCGCCATCGAGCGGCTGAAGAACTCCGTGATCGAGAAGGTCGTCGTCACCAACACGCTGCCGCTGCCGCCCTCGAAGCAGATCTACAAGATCGAGGTCCTCTCGGCCGCCGGCATCATCGCCGACGCGATCGACGCCGTGTTCGAGGAGAGCTCGGTGTCCGAGATCTTCGACGGCCAGAACCAGAGCTGACCGACACCACGGGCCGGCCGCCCGCCGGACGAGCGCCCGACCGGGACGTCGTCTGGCACCGCATCGTCGGCCACCGGTAGAGTCGACGTTCGGTCCGGGACCGGTCGCGCGCCCGTGGCGTCGATCGCCCCCGACCTGCGCCAGTCAACGGACTGGCCGTCCGTACGCCAGTCGAACCCGCCGAGCACGTCCGTGCCGGCAGTCCCAGGAGTCCCCCATGTCCGAGGTCACCCTCACCGCCGAGACCGGCCGCACGACCGGCACCCGCCCTTCGCGCCGCCTGCGTGCCGAAGGTCGAATCCCGGGCGTCATCTACGGAGCTGGCCAGCCGGCCACGCAGGTGACCTTCCTCCGGGCCGACCTGCGCACCGCGCTCAGCACCGACGCCGGCCGCAACGCCCTGGTGAAGATCGACGTCGACGGCGACAAGGTCCTGGCCGTGGTGAAGGAGCTCCAGCGCCACCCGGTGCGTCGTGACGTCACCCACGTCGACTTCCTGAAGATCGACCCCAACACGCCGATCGAGCTCGACATCCCGATCCGTCTCGTCGGCGAGGCCAAGAAGGTCACCGTGAACGGCGGCATGACCGAGCAGCGCATTGCCTCGCTGCACGTCCGGGTGCGCCCCGACGACATCCCGAACGCGATCGAGGTCGACATCTCCGAGATGACCCTCGACAAGTCGCTCCTGGTCAAGGACCTCGTGCTGCCCGAGGGCACCGAGTCGCTGTCCGAGCCCCAGCAGGCCGTCGTGACCGCCGAGCTGACCCGTGCCGCCGTGACGTCCCGCTCCGAGGACGAGGCGGAAGAGGCTCCGGCCGAGTGATCCCCTCGCGACCGTGATCGGTTCCCGGTCACGACGCTCCGATCGCAAGGAGTACGGCGGGACCCCGTGGGACCTGCTCGTGGTCGGTCTCGGCAACCCGGGCGATCGCTACGCGAACACACGGCACAACGTGGGTGCCGACACCGTCGCGCTGCTGGCGTCGCGCCACGGTGAGCGGCTGCGTCCCGACCGACGGGCATCGGCGCTGGTCGCCGAGCTGCGGATGGACGGGGCGAGGGTCGCAGTGGCGTTCCCGACGACGTGGATGAACGAGTCGGGCCAGGCGGTCGGGCCGCTCGTCGAGCGCTACGGGATCGACGACTGGGCTCGCCTCGTCGTGGTCCACGACGAGCTCGACCTGCCGTCGGGTCGCACCAAGGTGAAGCTCGGCGGCGGGCTCGCGGGGCACAACGGCCTGCGTTCGATCACCCAGCACCTGCACACCCAGGACTACGCACGGGTGCGCATCGGCGTGGGGCGACCGCCGGGTGGCGCCGAGCGCGGCGCGGACTGGGTCCTGTCGAAGGTCCCCTCTGCACAGCGCGTCGAGCTCGACATCGCGATCGAGCACGCCGCCGACGCGGTCGAGCTCATCCGCTCCGGCGGAGTTGACGCCGCCATGCAGCACTACAACCAGTCGACATGAGCGTCCCGGGCCCCACGGCATCCCCCCGTCCTCACACGCCGACCCCGCCGCTCGCGCCGCTGCTGCCGCTGCTGCGCGACGAACCAGGGCTGGTCGCCGCGCTCGGTCGATCGTCGACCGTGCTCGTCGTGCCGGAGGCTGCTCGAGCCGTCTCGGTCGCGGGTCTGGTCGAGCTGTCGCGCCGGCGGCCGATGGTCGTGGCGGTGCCGACGGTCGCAGAGGCCGAGCGGCTCGCCTCGGACCTGGGCGAGTACCTGCCCGACGGCTCCGTCGAGCTGTTCCCCGCGTGGGAGACCCTGCCGTTCGAGCGTGTCAGCCCCTCGATCGAGACGATGGGGCGGCGGCTCCGCACGCTCTGGCGGCTCCGCAACGGCGACGACTCCCTCGCCGTCGTGATCGCGCCGGCCAGGGCCCTGGTGCAGCGTCTCGGCCCCCACGTCGAGGACGTCGACCCGATCACCATCCGATCGGGCGAACAGGTCGACTCACACGCACTGGTCGAGTCCCTCGTTCGCTCCGGCTACCGCCGCGAGTACCAGGTCGAGCACCGCGGCGAGCTCGCCGTGCGTGGCTCGATCATCGACGTGTTCCCGTCGACGGCCGACGCACCGGTCCGCATCGACCTGTGGGGCGATGACGTCGAACGGCTCTGCGAGTTCTCGGTCGCGGACCAGCGGGCGACCGTCGACCTGGAGCAGATCGACATCTTCGCCGCTCGCGAGCTGCTCCCGACCGACGAGGTCGCCGAACGCGCCCGATCACTGGTGGCATCGCAGCCCTGGGGCCGGGAGCAGTGGCAGCGACTCGCGGACGGCGAGGTGTTCGAGGGCATGGAGGCCTGGCTCGCCTGGCTGGCCGACCGCGAGCACGTCCTGTTCGACCTGGTGCCCGACACCGCGCAGATCCTCCTGGTCGAACCGCGTCGGCTGCGCGACCGGGCCGGTGACATCGCCGCAGAAGAGGCCGACCTGGGCGCGTCGCTGGCTCGCACCTGGGGCCTGAGCAGCGGTGACGACGACGAGCTGGACCTGCCGCGCCTGCACGTCGAGTTCGACCGGCTGCTCCAGCACACCGGTGCGCCGGTGTGGTCCGTGCTGAACGTGCCCGACGCTCCTGAGTCACCCGCGGTCACCGCGCTGGCGTGGCCGCCGGCCGTCGGCGAGGGTGCGGCGCTCGTGGGGCAGCTGCGCCAAGTGATCAACGACGGCTACTCGGTCGTGATCTGCGCCGACGGCGAGGGCTCGGCGTCGCGCATCGACAAGCTGCTCAACGAGCAGGGCTTCTCGTTCCCGGTGCACGCCACGCCGGCCGAGCTCGCCGCGGCGGCCCGCCGTCTGCGGGAGCCCGGCGGCGACATCGTCGTCGCGCCGCTCGAGCGGGGCTGCATCATGCCGGCCATCAAGCTGGCCGTGCTGGCCGAGGCCGACCTGACCGGCCGCCGCCGCACCCACCGACCCGCGCGAGCACCCCGACGGGATGCCCAGCGCTTCTTCGAGGACCTCAAGGTCGGCGACCACGTCGTGCACCAGGTGCACGGCGTCGCCCGCTTCGACGGCATGGTCAAGCGCGCCATGGGCGGCGTCGAACGGGACTACCTGCTGCTCGAGTACAAGGGCGGCGACAAGCTCTACGTCCCGTCGGACCAGATCGACACGATCCGGTTGTACTCCGGCGGCGAGACACCGCGGCTCAACAAGATGGGCGGTGCGGACTTCTCCCGCACGAAGGCCAAGGTGCGCTCCGCGGTCGCCGAGATCGCGCAGGAGCTCGTGGTCCTCTACCAGACCCGTCTGGCCATGCCCGGCCACGCCTTCGCGCCGGACACACCGTGGCAGCGAGAGATGGAGCTCGCCTTCCCGTTCCAGGAGACCGTCGACCAGCTGAGCGCGATCGAGGCGGTCAAGGGCGACATGGAGTCGTCGGTGCCGATGGACCGCCTGGTCTGCGGTGACGTCGGCTTCGGCAAGACCGAGGTCGCCATCCGCGCCGCGTTCAAGGCCGTGCAGGACGGTCGACAGGTCGCCGTGCTGGTCCCGACCACGCTGCTGGCGCAGCAGCACTTCCAGACGTTCTCGGAGCGCTTCGCCGGGTTCCCCGTCCGGGTCGAGGTGCTCTCGCGCTTCCTGACCGCGGCGCAGGCCCGCTCGGTGACGGACCGCCTCCGCTCGGGAGAGGTCGACATCGTCGTGGGCACGCACCGGTTGCTCTCCGGCGACATCGAGTTCAAGCGGCTCGGACTGCTCGTGGTCGACGAGGAGCAGCGCTTCGGTGTCTCCCACAAGGAGGCGATCAAGCAGTTCCGCGCCGAGGTCGACGTCCTCACGCCGACCGCCACGCCGATCCCCCGCACGCTCGAGATGAGCCTCACGGGCATCCGTGACCTGTCGCTGCTCAACACGCCGCCCGCGGCGCGCCAGCCGATCCTCACCTACGTCGGCGAGTACGACGAGCGCGCGGTCACCGAGGCCATCCGGCGGGAGCTCCTGCGCGAGGGGCAGGTCTTCTACGTCCACAACCGCGTGCGTGACATCGAGTCGCAGGCGGCCCGCATCCGCGAGCTCGTGCCCGAGGCGCGGGTCGCCATCGCACACGGTCAGATGGACGAGGGCAGCCTCGAGAAGGTGGTGATGGAGTTCTGGGAGGGCGAGTACGACGTGCTCGTGTGCACCACCATCATCGAGTCGGGCATCGACATGCCGACGGTGAACACCCTCGTCGTCGAGCGGGCCGACCTGTTGGGGCTCGGTCAGCTGCACCAGCTGCGTGGACGCGTCGGGCGCGCCGGCCAGCGCGCGTACGCCTACCTCTTCTTCCCCCAGGCCCGTCAGCTCTCCGAAGAGGCCTACGAGCGCCTGAAGACGATCGGCGAGGCCACCGAGCTCGGCTCCGGGTTCCGCATCGCCATGCGCGACCTCGAGATCCGCGGCGCCGGCAACCTGCTGGGCACCGGTCAGTCGGGCCACGTCGCCGCGGTCGGCTACGACCTGTACGTGCAGATGGTCAACGAGGCGATCTCGCAGCTCAACGGCGAGACGGTCGAAGAACCCGACGAGATCACCCTCGAGCTGCCGATGCCGGCGTTCCTGCCGCCGGACTACGTCGAACGCGACGACGTGCGACTCGATGCGTACCGCCGGCTCGCCGCGGTCACCTCGCAGGGCGACGTCGACGACATCGAGGGCGAGTGGCTCGACCGGTTCGGACCGATCCCCGAACCGGCCGCGGCGCTCGTGCAGGTCGCACGTCTGCGCGCCGAGTGCGTGCGCGTCGGGGTCACCGACGTGACCGTCACGAAGAACCCTGCGCTCTCCGGCGGCGGGCTCGTGGCGAGCATCTCGCCGATCACGCTGCCCCAGTCCAAGCAGATGCGCCTCGAGCGGCTCCACAAGGGCTCGACGTACCGCGACGCCGACCGCGAGCTGCGACTCAAGGTGTCGGGCGGACCGGCGGTCGCCGCCGACATCGCCGCAGCGCTGCGCGAGCTCGTGCCCGAGGCGGCGCCCGCTCCCGCCTGAGCGCCGCCCCATCCGGGTTCGGTCGGAGCCGCGCCGCGACCTAGCATCCGGGACCATGCGCACGTCGCTCCACCTCCGTCCCGTCCGCTCGCTGTCGATCCTCGCCGCCACCGCTGCGTTCGCGCTGGCCGCATCGTCGTGCGGCACCACCGCCGACACCACGGCGGCGACCGTCGGTGACCGGACGATCTCGATCGACGACGTGAACGAGATCATCGACGAGCCGGCGATCGTCGGCACCGGTGCCGAGGCCGTCACCGAGAGCCGCCAGCCCGGTGACCTGGCCCGCTCGGCGCTGATGTACGAGATCCAGCGTCTGGCCTGGGTCGAGGAGGCCGAGCGGTGGGGCATCGACCTCGACGAGGAGGACCGCACCGAGGCCGAGGCCCAGCTCGACGCCCAGCTGCTGCAGGCCGGGGTCGAGCTCAGCCCGTCGGCCCGAGAGGGTGCGGTCGACTCCTCGGTCGCCCAGAACGCGCTCCTGGTCCGCTGGGCCGAGATCGATCCGAGCTCGGACGAGGACCTGCGTCTGGTCTACGAGGGTGCTCCCTCGCGCTGGCGCACGTGGTGCCTGACCGTCGTCGCGGTCGGCCCCGAGGACGAGGACCGTGTCGAGTCGCTGCTCGACGACGGCGTGGCACTGGGCGACGTGGCCGAGCGGGTCGAGCTCGCCGAGCTGGTCGCCACACCCGACGAGTGCTTCGCCGGCAGCGAGCTGCCGCCCGAGCTCGAGACCGCCGCCCGCGAGGCCGGCGAGCGCGGGGCCCGTGGCGCACGTCCGGCACCGGTGCCGACGAACCTCGGCGGCGGCGAGGGCCTGCTCTTCTTCGAGGTCCATCGGGCGACGGCGCCGTCGTTCGAGGAGTCGCGGGACGTCGTCGCACAGGTGGCCGCCGGGCTGGCGAACGCGGTCGAGCAGCTCGCCTCGCTGAGCGCCATCGGCGCCGACGCGACCGACGCCGAGCTGCAGCAGGCACAGCAGGTCCAGCAGGAGGCGGTCGGCGTGCTGACGGGCTGGGTCGAGGAGCGCATGCGCTCCGCCGTGGTCAACCCCCGCTACGGTTCCGGCGTCGTCGGCGGCGGATCCTCGGTCGACGCCACGCTGCGCATCGCTCCGCCGGCTGCCCCGCTGCAGCCCGCGGGCGAGCTGCTCTCGTCGTTGGAGGGGCTCGAGCTCGACCCGACCGCCGGCGGTTGACGTGGCCGTCAGCGTGATCCACGTCGTCGGGCTCGGCCCCGGCGACGCCGACCTGGTCACCGCCGGCACCCTCGAGCTCATCGCGGCGCACCCGCGCCGGTACCTCCGCACCGACTGGCACCCGGCCGCGTCGGTCGTCCCGGACGCGACCACCTTCGACCACCTCTACGAGGGCGCCGACACCTTCGACGAGGTCTACCGGGCCATCGTCGACGCACTGGTCCTCGCCACGAGCACGGGCGACGACGTGCTCTACGCGGTGCCCGGATCCCCGGTGGTCGCCGAGCACACCGTCGAGCTGCTGCTCGACGACCCCCGAGCCCGTGTCGTGGTGCACCCGGCCCTGTCGTTCCTCGACCTCACCTGGGTGCGCCTCGGGGTCGATCCCGCCGAGCTCGGCGTGCGGGTCGTGGACGGCCACCGCTTCGAGACCGAGGCGGCGGGGGAGCGGGGCCCGCTGCTCGTCGCCCAGTGCCACGACCGGTTCGTGCTGTCCGACATCAAGCTGAGCGTCGAGGACCCGGGCGACGCCACCGTCACGCTGCTGCAGCGACTCGGCCTGCCCGATGAGGTCGTGCTCGAGGTGCCCTGGTCCGAGATGGACCGTGCGGTGGAACCCGACCACCTGACCTCGTTGTGGATCCCGTCGCTGCCCCCGACGCCCGCCCGACGGATCGCCGCGCTCGACGCGACGATGCACCTGCTGCGCGACGAGGACCCGTGGAAGGCCGAGCAGACCCACGACTCGCTCAAGAAGTACCTGCTCGAGGAGTCCTACGAGGTGTTCGAGGCGATCGACGCCTACGACCCCGACACGGGCGAGGGCGCCGACGAGCTGTGCTCCGAGCTGGGCGACCTGCTCTACCAGGTGGTCTTCCACGCCGCGATCGCCGAGGAGGCCGGCTGGTTCGACCTCGGTGACGTCGCTGCCGCGATCCACGACAAGCTGGTGCGTCGCCATCCGCACGTCTTCGCGGCGAGCGACGCCGAGGCACCGTCGATCGACGAGCTGATCACCGGCTGGGAGCACGACAAGCGCGCCGAGCTGGGTCGGGCATCGGTGCTCGACGGCATCCCCGCGGCGCTGCCCGCACTGGCACGCGCGCTCAAGGTGGTGCGCAAGGCCGCCGCGCTGGACATCGCCACGTCGCCGGACCAGGACGGCCCGGCCGACGACGTCACGGCGATCGGGGACCGGCTCTACGAGCTGGTCGAGGCCGCCCAGGACGCCGGGGTCGACCCGGAGGACGCACTGCGACGAGCGACCGACCGTCGCATGGCGCAGGTGCGACGACACGAGGGTCGCCGACCCGAGCACCCGCCGACCTGAGGCTCGAGATGAGCGCTCGGGCCAGGGGACCTAGAGTCCTCTGTCATGCCTGAATCGCTGCAGATCGCTCCCGCCACCGGACGCCTGGGGATCCTGACCCCCGGCATGGGCGCCGTCGCCTCGACGGCCTACGCCGGAGTGCTCGCCGCCCGCAAGGGCCTCGCCCAGCCGATCGGTTCGCTCACGCAGATGGCGCACATCCGCCTCGGTGAGCGTGCCGAGGGCCGCAACCCGCTGATCCGCGACTTCGTGCCGCTCGCTGGCCTCGACGACGTCGTCTTCGGCGGCTGGGACCCGATCTCGGCCAACGCGCTCGAGGCCGCACGCACCTGTGGCGTGCTCGACGAGCGCGACCTGGGCCCGCTCTCGGGCGAGCTCGAGGGCATCAACGCGATGCCGGCCGTCTTCGACCAGCGCTGGGTGAAGAACCTCGACGGCATCCGGGTGAAGGAGGGCGACAACAAGTGGGACCTCGCCCAGCAGGTGATCGCCGACATCGAGACCTTCCGGGTCGAGAACCAGTGTGACCGGCTCGTCATGGTGTGGTGCGGCTCGACCGAGGCCTACCAGGAGCCCACCGCGGTCCACGAGACCGTCGAGGCGTTCGAGGCGGGACTCCGCGCCGACGATGCGAACATCTCACCGAGCCAGATCTACGTCTACGCCGCGCTGTCCAGCGGCGTGCCCTTCGCCAACGGCGCACCGAACCTGAGCATCGACCTGCCCTGCATGGAAGAGCTCGCGCTCTCCCGCGGCGTGCCGGTCACCGGCAAGGACTTCAAGACCGGTCAGACGCTGATGAAGACGATCCTCGCCCCGGGCTTCAAGGCCCGCATGCTCGGCCTGCGCGGCTGGTACTCGACCAACATCCTCGGCAACCGCGACGGCGAGGTCCTCGACGACCCGGAGAACTTCAAGACCAAGGAGGTCTCGAAGCTCGGCGTGCTCGACACGATCCTCCAGCCCGAGGTGTACCCGGACCTCTACGGCAACATCGACCACGTCGTGCGGATCAACTACTACCCGCCTCGTGGCGACAACAAGGAGGGTTGGGACGCCATCGACATCTTCGGATGGATGGGGTACCCGATGCAGATCAAGGTCGACTTCATGTGCCGCGACTCGATCCTCGCGGCGCCGATCGTGCTCGACCTGGCGCTCTTCCTCGACCTGGCCGCCCGTGCCGGTCAGTCGGGTGTCCAGGAGTGGCTGAGCTTCTACTGGAAGGCCCCGCAGGCCGCAGGAGGCGTCGCGCCGGAGCACGACATCTTCATCCAGCAGACCAAGCTCAAGAACACGCTGCGCGAGTGGATGGGCGAAGCCGCCGTCACCCACTCCGAGGCCGGCTGAGCGACCCGGTCACGCCGTGTCGCAGCTCGGACCCACCGCGGCGACGGCCCAGCTGCGCGCCGACGCGGCGCGCATCACTGAGCTGATCGGCACGGGCCAGCTGGACGCGACGGTGCCCGACTGCCCCGGCTGGCAGCTGCGGGACCTGATCGCGCACCTCGGCACCATCCACCGCTGGGCGGCCGAGTGCGTCCGCACGGCGCAGGAGCCGACGACGCCGTGGGCCGACATGCACCGCGATCTCCTCGACGACGAGCTGCAGGACTGGTTCGCCCGAGGTGCCGCCGAGCTGGTCGACGCGCTCGAAGCCCACTCGCCGGACGATCCGACGTGGACGCCGTTCCCGATCGACGCGCCGACGGTCTCGATCTGGATCCGACGTCAGACCCACGAGACGTCGCTGCACCGTCGCGACGCCGAGGCCGCGCTGCAACAGGTCGGGCTCGGGGTGATCCGTCCGATCGACGCGGAGCTCGCGGCGGACGGCGTCGACGAGTACCTCGGCGTCATCGTGCCGCGACTCGTCCAGCGTGACGGTCGCCGGCTGCCCTCCGGCAGCGCCCACCTGCACTGCACCGACACACCGGGTGAGTGGACCGTCGAGGTGCTCGACGGCGACTACGTCATCGACCGGAGCCACCGGAAGGGCGACGCCGCGGTGCGAGCGCCCGCCGAAGCGATGCTGCTGCAGCTCTGGGGCCGGACGGTCCCCGACGGGGCGATCGAGGTGTTCGGCGACGCCGAGGTCGCAGCCGCATGGCTCGGCATCGGCGGCAACTGATCGCGCTGTCACGACTGGTCGGGCGAGCCCGGTCAGGCGAAGCGGGCCCACATG
>JAFAFN010000161.1 GCA_023423475.1 Actinomycetes bacterium
CGCGCCGGCGGTGGTGCTCGCGTCGACGTTCCTGATGTTCGTGGCGATCCCGGCGGGTCCCGAGGCCGTCGTCGCGGACCTCGGCACCGGCATCTACTTCGTGCTCGCGATGTCTAGCCTCTCGGTCATCGGCATCCTGATGGCGGGCTGGGCCTCGGCCAACAAGTACGCCCTGCTCGGCGCGCTGCGTGCCGCCGGCCAGCTCATCGCCTACGAGCTGCCCCTCATCCTCTCGGTCGTCGGCGTCGTCGTCATGGCCGGCAGCATGAACCTGCAGGACATCGTCGCCGCCCAGGCGGACGGGGCGATCTTCGGGTGGACCGGCATCGGCAACCCCTACATCCTCACGCAGATCGTCGGCTTCACGATCTTCCTGATCGCGGTGCAGGCCGAGCTCACCCAGACCCCCTTCGACATGCCGATCGCCGAGTCCGAGCTCGTCGCCGGCTACCAGGTCGAGTACACCGGCATCCGCTTCCTCGTGTACTTCATCGCCGAGTTCGCGACCGCCGTCGCCTTCGCTGCGGTCGCCTCGACCCTCTTCCTCGGCGGCTGGGGTCTCCCCACCAGCTGGGGCATCGGGGACGGCCCGATGCACTTCATCGGTCCGCTCGTCGTGTCGCTCAAGGCGATCCTGCTCGTGGGCGTCGTGTTCTGGGTCCGCTTCTCGCTTCCCCGGTTCCGTGAGGACCAGCTGCAGAAGCTCGCCTGGAAGTTCCTCATCCCGCTCTCGCTCGCGAACATCGTGGTGACCGGTATCGCAAAGGTGGTGTGGTGATGCCTGAGAAGCCGAAGGTGCCGGGAGTCCTCCAGGGGCTCGGCATCACGATGAAGACCGCCCTCGAGACGATGTTCCCGGACGGTCCGCTGAAGCCGCCGTCGCCCGCCAAGGGCGCCGCCACGGTGCAGTACCCCCATGAGAAGGAAGAGCCCGCACCGCGTGCTCGTGGCGTCATCGCCCTCAAGGAGGACAACTGCACGGCGTGCATGCTCTGCGCTCGTGAGTGCCCGGACTGGTGCATCTACATCGAGGGTCACAAGACCCTCGCACCGCCCCGCCGCGAAGGCGGCAAGCCGCGTTCGGTGAACGCGCTCGACCGCTTCGACATCGACTTCTCGCTCTGCATGTACTGCGGCATCTGCGTCGAGGTCTGCCCGTTCGAGGCGC
Organism: Actinomycetes bacterium; assembly: GCA_023423475.1. Taxonomy (GTDB): domain Bacteria; phylum Actinomycetota; class Acidimicrobiia; order Acidimicrobiales; family Microtrichaceae; genus JAFAFN01. The sequence goes on from JAFAFN010000161.1 coordinate 1,169, forward strand.
TCTTCTGGAGCCCCGAGTACGAGTACTCCGAGGTGCGCATCGCGGACCTGCTCCACGACAAGTCGCGTCTCGACCAGTGGATGGGCACCGTGCCGGACTTCGAGCCGCTCGAGGCCGGGTCCGAGGTCAAGGTCAAGAAGGTGCCGCGGTGAGCTTCCTGACGCTGCTGGCGCAGCAGGAGACGACCTTCGACGTCCCGGCGAACGTCGTGTTCGCCGTCACCGCCGTGTTCATGATCGCTGCGGCGATCCGCATGGTCACCACCAAGAACGTCGTGCACGCGGCCCTCTGGCTGGTCATCGTGCTCGGCGGCGTGGGCATCAACTACCTGCTGCTGCAGGCCGAGTTCGTCGCCATCACGCAGTTCCTGGTGTACCTCGGGGCGATCATCGTCCTGTTCCTCTTCGGCATCATGCTGACCCGTGCGCCGCTGGGCGTCTCGGAGGATCTCGACAACAACCAGAAGTGGATGGGCATCGGCACCGCACTGCTGCTGCTCGTCGTCATCGGCTACTCGGTCATCGTCACCTGGGGCGACGACAAGCTCGACTTCCGGGCGTACGAGTCCGTCGCCGAGGCGAACACGAACGGTCGGACCCAGGCGGTCGCCGACACGATCTTCGGCCAGTACCTGATCCCGTTCGAGATGATCTCCGTCCTCCTGCTCGCCGCCCTCATCGGGGCCATCGTCCTGGCCCGACGGGACTGAGGCCACCATGCTGCTGAACCAGTTCCTCCTCCTCTCCGCGATCCTCTTCTGCATCGGCGTCTACGGCGTCATGGTGCGCAAGAACGGCGTGCTCGTCCTCATGTCGATCGAGCTCATCCTGAATGCGGTCAACATCAACCTGGTCACTTTCAGCACCTACTGGGGGCTCGGCGGTCAGGTCTTCGCACTGTTCGCCATCGCCATCGCCGCCGCCGAGGTCGGCGTGGGCCTGGCGATCGTGCTGCTCATCTACCGGAACAAGCGCTCCATCGACATCGATGAGCTCGACGAGCTGAAGGGCTGAGGCACATGTGGTTCTTCACTCACGTCTGGATCATCCCGGCGCTCATGGCGCTGTCGTTCCTGCTGGTGCTGTTCTTCGGCAAGAAGATGCCCAAGAAGGGCGCAGAGATCGGCATCCTCTTCGTCGGTGCCGCGTTCGTCCTGTCGCTCATCACCGCGGGCAACTGGATCTCGTGGACCAACGACAACCCCGAGGTCCACGCCGAGGGTGCCAACGGCGTCGCACTCGCGGATGTCGACCCGAGCTGCTCCAAGGTCGCTCACGAAGCGGTCGTCATCGGCGAGGACGCCGAGCACGCCGAGGGCGCCGCCCACGGTGAAGAGGCCGACAGCCACGGGGCCGAGACCGGTGGTGAGCACGGCACCGAGACCGAGGCCGACCACGGCACCGACAGCGGCGCCGAGGAAGAGCACGGCGCCGCGGGGTCCGCCCCCGTCGGTGAGTCCGCCTCGGCCGGCGCAGCCACTGCAGAAGAGGGCGGCCACCACGATCCGCCCACCCGCCCCGTCGTCACCTGTGCCACCTGGTTCGAGAACGGCAGCCAGTCGATCTCGATCGGCACCCTCGTCGACGGTCAGTCGGTGCTGATGCTCGTCGTCGTCACGCTGATCTCGCTGCTGGTGCACATCTTCTCGACCGACTACGTGCACGGCGACCGCCGCTACACGCACTACTTCGCCTTCCTGTCGCTGTTCACGGCCTCGATGCTGTTCTTCGTACTCAGCGAGAACACGCTGCAGATGATCGTGGGATGGGAGTTGGTGGGCGTCTGCTCCTTTGCGCTGATCGGCCATTGGTGGGAGGAGAAACCCAACTCCGACGCCGCGTTGAAGGCGTTCCTCACCAACCGCGTGGGTGACGTCGGCCTGCTGGTCGGCGTGATCATCCTCTACTTCGCCGCCGGCAAGTCGTTCTCGATCTTCGACATCAACATCCTCGCCAACGAGGGCGGGATCTCGCACACGTTGCTGCTGGTCGCATCGTTGTGCCTGATCACCGCGGTGATGTCGAAGTCGGGTCAGTTCATCCTGCACACCTGGCTGCCCGACGCCATGGCCGGTCCGACGCCCGTCTCGGCGCTCATCCACGCCGCCACCATGGTCGTCGCCGGCATCTACATGGTCGCCCGCCTCTACCCGGTGTTCTTCGAGGGTCTGTCCATCTCGGGCTCGTCGGTCAACGCACTCGCTATGGTCGGTGCGATCACCGCACTGTACGGAGCGCTGCTCGCCTTCGTCCAGAAGGACATCAAGAAGGTCCTCGCCTACTCGACGGTGTCGCAGCTCGGCTTCATGGTCACCTCGCTCGGCGTCGGTGCCTGGACCGCGGCGATGTTCCACCTCTTCACGCACGCCTTCTTCAAGGCCTGCCTGTTCCTCGGCGCCGGCTCGCTCAGCCATGCGTGTCACCACAGCTTCAACATGGTCGACGACATGGGCGGTCTCCGGAAGATCATGCCGAAGACGTTCATCACCTACCTGATCGGCACCGCAGCCCTCGCCGGCTTCTTCCCGCTGTCGGGTTTCTGGTCCAAGGACGAGATCCTCGCCGGCACGGGTTCGTTCCCGGGCACCGAGGGCGCCAACGGCACCTACCACGTCATGCTGGTCATGCTGCTGCTCGGTGCGTTCTGCACCGCCGCCTACATGACCCGCACGGTCTGGTACGCCTTCTTCGGCGAATACCGGGGTCACGGCACCCCGCACGAGTCCGGCCCGCGCATCACCGTGCCGCTGATCATCCTCGCCACCCTCGGCGCGATCGCCGGTCTGGCGAACCTGCCCTGGGCGATCGGTCCGATCCCGGCGCACATGTTCCAGACCTACGTCGAGCCGATCGGCCTGGCGTTCCCGGAGCAGCTCAGCCACGCGGCGTTCCACCCGGTCCTGGCCGTCACCTCGGTCGCGGTCGCAGGTGCCGGCGCCGGCATCGCCTACCTCTACTTCTGGAAGGGCGCCTTCGCCGGGCTCCAGGGCTTGTCCGAGCGCAACAAGCTCGCCGCCTTCGGCAAGAACGTCCTGGTCAACAAGTACTACTT
>JAFAFN010000243.1 GCA_023423475.1 Actinomycetes bacterium
GACGGTGGTCGCGGTGCCCGCTGGCACTGCGATGGTCGCCGAACCTGCGCCCGGACCGACGATCGTGATTGGATTGCCGTCGGGTCCGGTCCAGGATCCGGAGCTGCCTCTCCAGCCGGTGTCGTAGATCTCGACGCCCTCGTAGAGCAGCTGGAACCTGTCGGGCTGGCTCTGCGCGTTGAAGGTGAACAGGAACGACGTCGGACCCGCGACACCGAGGCTGTGACTCGTGGTGGTCACGCCGTCGCCACCGGACTGGGTGCCGGCGTTGCACGCCTGGGGCGGGAGCGTCGGCGTCGTCGGCGGGATGGTCGGTGTCGTCGGCGGCGGACAGTTCTTGCCGCCGAGGTTGGCGACCGGTGCGGTCGTCGTGGATGCACACGGATCGGGGTTGCACTTCCCTCCCCCGAGGTTCGCGACCGGCGTCGACGTCGTCGGGCACGAGGTGGTCGGCGGCTGCGTCGGCGTCTCCGGCACGCAGCCGATCGCCAGCGCCGCGAGCGCCATCACCGCGAAGACGACGCCGAGGTGGCGTCGTCGTGTCGTCTCTCTCATCTTCGTCTCCCACTTGCACGCGGGCGGGGCGGATTCCCCGCCCGCCCCCGACGGTAGCCATCCCGAGAGATAGATGTGGTGCAAACAAGTGTGAGAAGAAGAATTTCTCCCTATCGGCCGGCCACGAGCGCCGCGGTGGCCTCGAGACAGGCGGGGTCGGTCGTGCCGGGCACCAGGATGAACTCGTCGACGCCCGCAGCTTCGGCCTCGTCGAGCGCCTGCAGCAGGCGATCGGCGTTCCAGACGGGAGCATCGGCCGCCATCGCCCGGGCGAACTTCTCTCCGAAGATGCGGAGGTACTCGTAGGTGAAGGACTCGAGGGTGGCCTCGGCCTCGTCGATGCCGAGGGTGTAGAAGCAGCCGGTCACGATCCGCGGCGCGTCGCTGCGCCCCTCTTCGGCCCAGGCGTCACGCGCCGCGCTCGCGGCAGCGACCATGTCGGAGCCGCTCGCGTTGATCGTGAAGCCGGACACCCCGTCGGCCCACTTCGCTGCCCGGGCGAGCGCCTTGGGCCCCATCGCACCGGCGAGGATCGGCGGACCGCCGTCCTGCACGCAGCTCGGACCGACCGGGTCCGCCCCCTCGAAGGGAGGCTCCCCCGCCCAGAGCCGTCGCAACTCGGCGACACCGTCGTCGAGGCGCTGGTGACGGCGCTCCATCGTCGATCCCGAGGCCAGGTAGTCGTGCTCACGTCCACCGATGCCGACCCCGAGGGTGACCCGACCGCCGCTCAGCACGTCGAGGGTGGCGAGCTCCTTGGCCGCGACCGGGATCGAGTGCATCGGCAGCACGACCAGGTTCACGAACACGCGCACCCGCTCGGTCAGCGCTGCGGCCGCCGCGTTCGTGACGGTCATCTCCTGGTTGCGGAAGGTGATCCGCTCGCCGCACGAGATGCTCGAGAACGGTCCGGCGTCGATGCCCCGGCTCCACTCGAGGGTGGTGGCCCGGGTGTAGTCGCGTGCCATGGTCGGCAGCGACACACCGACGTCCAAGGTTGAGTTGCCCATGGCCGGCGATCGTAGACCGCGGATCTGACGGCTCGTCAGACACGCGCTCCCCCCGACCGACGAGCCCAAAGGCGGGATACGGGAACGGCCGACGTCAGGGACCCGCGGGCGGGGCGTTCGGGTTGGTGTCCGAGGCTCCCAGGACCGAGGCACATGCGCCCTGGCAGTTGAGCCAGCGCAGCACGTCGACGGTGTGACCGACGCTGCGCACCGGATTCGCCGGGTTCGTCCGGTCCATGTCGTCGATGTCGACGCGGGCCACGACACGATCGACGCCGCCGATCGACGCCGTCAGCTCGACGGTGCGGCTGTCGGGCGGGGCGCAGCACACGGTCCCCATCTGGGCGCCGGGCAACATGCGACTGCCCAGGCCGTTCAGGACCAGGTGGTCCGCGAACAGCGGCGTGTTCGACGCGGCACCGTCCCAGCGGATGTCGAGATCGGTCCGGGGCAACCAGGCCTTGCCGGCGACGGCGAACGACGACGAGGTCGGACCGTCGGTCGAGTCGATCCGCACGCTCGAGGTGGGACGGGCACCGATGTAGGTGTCCGTCGTGACCGCCAGCGACAGCGAGTCGATGCTCGGCGGGCGGGACTGCAGGTGGGTGCCGACGGGCATGCCGAGGAACCAGCCGCACTGCGACGCGTTGTCGTTCACGTAGACACACGGCAGTGCGAACTCGACCGCGACGTCCACGTTCTGGAGCCGGGCCATGGAGTCCATCACCGCGGAGCACGCGGGTGTCTCGTTGGCGAGCAGGTTGAACGCGATCTCCTGGTCGGAGTTCACACCGCCCTGCGCGCCGTTGAGATGACCCACCACGACGCACCGGGCGCCGCTGCCGGTGGTCAGGGTGATGGTGGTCTGCATCCGCGAGCGGTAGTGCTCGCCCCTGGCATTGCCGCCGTGCAGGTTGTTCAGCCACGCAGGAGGGGTGAACCCCGAACCGGTGGTGCGGATGCGCAGCAACGCCTGCAGCGAGGTGAGGTTGATCTGCTCCGGCGGCAGGCCCGACGCGGCGAGCTCGGGGAAGGTGTAGCTGCCGAGCTGCAGGCCGTGCCGGTACAGGTTGCTCGGCGACCGGGTCCCGCTCACCGCGCAGACCAGCTCGTTGCAGTTGAGCTGCGCGTCGGCGGTGGCACCGTCGGGTGCTGCGGCATTCGCCAGGGTGCCCGCGGCCCAGGTGCCCGCCGTGGACGTCACCGCCCCGGTGGCCGTGCCGCGGTACTGGTTGGCGACGGCCCGGACGCCGCTCACCAGCAGCTGCGTCGACGCGATGGTCGGGTTCGCGGCGCTGGGCACGTTCGGGATCACGGCGTCGAGGGTGAGCCGGGCGGTGAGACGCAGCGCGTGGCCGTCGAGGGAGCTGAGCGGATCACCCTGGAGTGCCGTCGCGCAGCCGCCGTTCAGCAGCTCGTAGCGGGTCGAGAGCTGCTGGTTCGGCAAACCGGACTGGTAGTTGGTCGAGCAGACGACACCGCCGGCGGGGTCGATGAGCTGCACCTGCATCTGTCGGGCGAATGCCTTGGTGTTCGGGTAGCCGCTGCTGGTCGTGCCGAACTCGTTGCCGTCGACGACGATGCCCAACGAGCTCAGCGGTGCGGTCCCCGAGCTGGTGATGGAGAGATCCGACGGCAGGGAGTGGCTGACCACGCAGGTGTTGCCGGTGCGCACCGCGGTGGGGCCCTCGCAGCGGAACATGGTCGTCGTGACCGTCGGAGCGGCGATCAGGATGGAGCCGGGCAGCGACGTCTGCTGGTAGATCGCCGGGTGGGCGTCACCGCTGACGGGCCGGGCGGGGCAGATCGCGACACGTCCGTCGGTGTGCTCGATCGCCGACGGGGCGGACAGCAACAAGGTGGTGCCCGACACGTTCGAGTTGCACAGCGGGGCATCGGCGCTCGTGGCGACCGAGCTGGCCTGCACACCCGATGCCGCGTTCCACGCCGGCGTCGGTGCGCCGAAGACGTAGTACGAGCCGGCGTCACCGAAGCGCAGCGTGCCGTCGAAGCTGTAGATGCCGGGGGTGAAGTGGAAGGTCCGGTTGGTGCACGACGAGCCGTCGATGAGCGCGTTGACCGCCTGGGTTGCGGCGGCGTCGTAGGCGCCTTCGACGAAGGACACCACCGGGCCAGCGCAGGTCGGCATGGCAGCGGGCGGCGCCGTGGGGGCCAGGCCCGATGCACTGGTCAGGTTCGGGTCGACAGCTCGCGCGTCGGCGACGTCGCAGGAAGGGGTCGAGTCGTCGTCATCGACGAGGCCCGCACCGGCGCCGGGGTTGCCGCCGAGCAGACCGCAGTCGTTCGGGCCACTCGAGAGCAGCCCGGGGTCGCCCTGGCTGTAACGGCCGGCCAGATCGATCGCCGGCGTCCCGACGGAGTTGAGCGCAGCCGCCCCCCTGCGGACGGTCACGCCGGTGGTGAAACGGAGCGCCTGCTCGCCGGAGTGCACGAGCGACACCCCGGAGTTGGCCAATCCGCCGGGCACGCTGCCGACACGCGCACTCCAGGGCAGACAACCGTCGACCGCGTTGGACGCGCAGTCCTGGGTCCACTGCAGGTTGCCGTCGTAGCCGTCGGCGCCCACGATCTGCACCTGGTCGGTCGCCGCGGTGACGCTGCCCACCGCAGGGGCGCAGTCGACGTCGAGCACGACGTCGTCACCGGTGTTGGTGGTGCCCTGGTCGAAGCGCTGGTTCTGCAGCAGCGGACCGTCGCAGTCGATGTTCGTGTCGCGTCGCAGCAGCTGGATCGCGTTCTCGATGGCGCCGTCCGCCGCACGGCGCTCACGTGCGGTCCGCTCCTGGGCCGAGGTGACCTTCATGGTCGTGATCATCATGCCGAGCAACGCCGAGATGGTGATGCCGGTGAACGCGATGACCGCGAGCACGGCGATGAGCGCGAAGCCGCCCTCGTCCGCGACGGCCCCGCGACGTCGGGCGTGCAGCAGGTCCGACAGCCGCTTCACTTGACCACCACCGGCACGTCGATCCAGTCGCTCCACGCGACCACGCCGACCGCTGCCTCGACACCGACACGTGCCCTGGCCGTAGTTCCCGCACCGGTGCACGGGCTGGGCGGAAGGGCGGCACGCGGGGCGGCGCTCCTTGGAACCGGCCGGTTCAGCACGGATTGTGCGCAGCCGTTGTTCGACGCCTCGAGGTCGAGCAAGTAGCGCCGTGCGCCCGGTCGGGCGTCCCAGTAGAGGACGCCGTTCTCGACGCGGAGGTTGGTCGGCGCGGTCGGGGTGCCGGGCACGACGATCTCGAGCGAGTGCCGAGAGGTCCGCGCCTGGTCGTCGGTGATCGTCAACGTGGCGAGGTAGGTCCCGGCGTTCGGGTAGGTGTGCTCGACCGTCGCCCCGGTGGTGGGCCCAGGGCCCGCGAGCAGACCGAAGTCCCAGGCGTAGGACAGGTTCGAGCCGTCGGACTCGGTCGCGTCGAAGGCGAAGGTGGTGCCGGACGTCCGTGATGCGACGAAGGTCGCCACCGGCGCCCCGGGCTCGGGCTCTTCTCCCGGGTCCGTCGGGTCGGGATCGACCGGCGTCGTCGGGTCGATGACCTCGACCGACTGCGACGTCGTGTTCGAGCCACCGAGCGGGTCGGTCACGGTCAACGCGACGATGATCGTGCCGAACGCCCACTCCGGGACGGTGAAGGTCTCGTTCGCGCCGGTGCGCTCCGCGACCTGGCCGGAGTCGGCGACGGTGCCGCTGGTGAGGGTCCACCGGTAGGTCAGGGGCTGGCCGTCGGGATCGCTCGAGCCGGCCGACGACAGGGTCAGGTCCTGTCCCGCGATGACCGCCGTCGGCGACACGGTCATGTTGGCGATCGGCACCCGGTTCTCGACGATCACCTCGCCGTAGTACTGACCGATCCCGCCGCCGCTGTCGGTCACGGTCAACCGCACCCAGTAGCTGCCTGCGGCGGGGAAGACGCGGGTGATATCGAGACCCTGGACCAGCTCCCGCGGGCCGTTGGGGTCGGTCTGGTTGGGCACGTCCCACTCGTAGGTCAGGTTGGTGCCGTCCTCGGCGTCGTTCGACACATCGCCGCTGAACACCACCCGGCGAGCAGGCGACCCGAGACCCACGTACTCCTCGGACACGATGCGGTACCGCGCGGTCGGCAGGTAGTTGCCCGTCGGCGAGACGTCGAGCGAAGCGAGGTCGGTTCGGCGGGTCGCGTTCAGGACCACCGGTCGCTTGCTGTCACCCTCGCTGTCGCGCTGGGTGACCTGGATCCGCACCTGTCGACACACCCCGGCCGGGGTGGCGGGTGCCGGAGCCGCGGGGTTGACCGCGCAGGTGGCGAACGTCGCGGCGGGGGTCGCGTCGATGTCGTCGACCACCTGGGTCTGCGAGATGGGAATGCCCGTGTTCGCGCCGCACTGGGTGCGCCAGATGCTCGACCGGTTGGGCACGACCGCCGTGCCCGCCCGCATGGGCGCCACCGAGTAGATGGTCTTGATGCGCGACTCACCCTGCGAGATCAGCACGGCGAGGTGGCGCACCCCGGGTCGACTGGTCGCGGTGTTGCCCTCGCAGCCCTGGTACCAGACGTCCCAGTCGGTGTTCGGCTCGGCGGCGGGCTGCGTCGCCGGGAAGTCGGCGGGGTACGCCCGGGCGGCGCCGGCGACGGTGACGTCACGCGGGAAGTGGCCCCGGAGCAGGCCCGCCTGCGCCGACACGATCATGCCGTCGCGCTGCACCGGCTGCTGGCGCATCGTGAGGATCATCCAGGCGAACAACGGACCGAGGATCAGACCGGAGATGGCGACGACGAGCAGCACCTCGAGCAGGGTGTAGCCGAACTGGTTGCGACGGCGGGAGGCCGCGAGCTCGGCGCGGTGCGCCCGTGCGAATCGTGCGACGGCGCTCATCGGTTCCTCACCACGATCTGCGCCTGTCGGGAGCGGTCGCGGAACTCTCCTCGGATGGTGATCCGTTGGGTGCCCGTGTCGGTCGCGGTGCAGGCGGAGTAGGTGTCGGCCGACGGTGCCGCGCTGCGGACCCTGCACTCGACCCGGGTGATGCGGACCGTGGGTTCACCCGACGGGGTGGCGGCCAGGCCCAACCCGGTCTCGTACGCGGTGATCCGCTGCGCCGGGGTGCCGGTGGCCTCGTACGTCGTCGCCTTCAGCTGCTCGGCGACGTTGTCGACGGCGTGGTCGACACGCTGCTGCTCGGCGTTCGCGCGGTTGATGCGCATGAGCGAGATGAACGCCGTGGCGAGACCGAGCACGACCAGCGACACCAGGAACACCGCGATGATGACCTCGATCAGGCTCGAGCCGTCCTGACCGGCGGCGTTGGCCGATCGGCCCGTCGACCGCAGCGGGCGGGTCGTGTGGGAGTGGTGAACACCGTCAACCTGGCGCGGGACACCCAGAGATGCGCCGTGCCCGAGGTCGTCCACCATCCCCTCCATCTCCCTCTTCGGAGCCCGCCCAGCCCGAAGTCGATCGTCGCCCTACCCGCTCTGACGTCAGCGCAAACATCATTGTTGGCACTGGTGACAGCGGTCAATGGGCGACAACGCCCAGTGGTCGCACTGCGTCGCACGGTGGCGGAGCGCGGTGGATCGGCTCAGGAACGGGCGTTCGCTACCCGCCGGGTGTCGCGGGCACGGTCGTGGTGCCCAGCACCTGGGGCGCCGGCAGCTGTGACTCGGTGCAGTCGCGCTGGCAGAACTTCCAGTCGAGCACCGAGACGAGCCGACGAAGTGGCGCACCCGGCGTCGGCGTGGTCGACGCGACCGCGGTCCCGGGACGGCCGACGTACAGCTGGACCTCGGCGCGCACCTCGGTGTCGACGATCGCCTCGAGCAGCAGCGTCGTCACCGACGACGGGCTGCAGCACACCACTCCCATCTCTGCACCAGGGGACTGTTCGCTGACCAGCGACCGGATCGACATGTCGTCGCCGAACACCGGCAGCTCGGTCACGGTGCCCCTCCACCTCAGGTCCAGGTCGAGGTCCGGGGTCAGCGTCTTGCCGAACACGTTGAGGCTCGAACCGTCACCGCTCGTCGTGGCATCGATCGTGACCTCGGCGTGTGGCGCCGCGGTGGTCAACGCCGGGGTGACGTCGAGTCGGATGCGGTCGAACTCCGGCAGCCGGACCTGGTTGCACAACCCGAGCAGCGTCGGAGCCCGGGCTCCGCCGATCCACATGCAGCGCGAGCGGATCGAGATGCGCACGGTCGAGCTCCGCAGCTGACCGACGTCGTCGACCATGCCGCGGCAGTCGCCGCCGTCGGTGAACAGGTCGACGTGGATCGCCTGGGTCGACCGCGAGAAGCCGTCCTCTCGCACCGAGCAGGTCCGAGCGGGGCGGGTGCCCGAGGCCGGGAGGTTCAGATCCACGCGCACCCAGGTGTCGTCGATCTCGTCGGACGCCCAGCTCAGCCCGGTCGTGAGGCCTTCGAGTCGCACGCCGAGCTCCTCGACCGGATCGGCGTCCGCCAGCCCGGCGGCCGCGGGGTCGAAGCCGGTCACGTCGATCGATCGAACGGTATCGACGACGTCGTGTCGACATCGCTCGTCGCTGACGATGCACGAGGCGTTCTGCGGGACGCGCGCGACGTCGCCCCCGAGCGCGACGGCCCCACCGGGTGTGCCGAAGTGGGCGCTGGTCGCCGCGGTCGCGGCCACGCCCACCATGTTCGTCCGCAGCGCGACGTCCTCGATGGTGAAGGTGACCTGGCAGCCCGGCGCCGGACCACAGCGAGACGTGAGCGAGCCGCTGTCGTAGTCGCTCACGACCAGGTCGACCCGGATCGTGGCGCCCTCGAAGATCGCCTCGGTCTGGTTGTCGAGCACGTTGCGGCAGTCCTCTGCCGCCGTCGGGACGCCGGCTCGGGCGATCGGACCGGGGTCCATCAGGTCGATCGCCGTGTACTGGCGGTTGGTCCGACCGAGCTGGACGAACCCGGTGATGCAGTAGCCAGGCGCCGGCAGTCGCGACGACGTCACCCTCACGTTGATGCTGGACCACGCCTGATGCACCGGCGGATCCTGCACCGACTTCAACAGCAGCACGGCGCTGTCCAGATGGGCGGAGCCCGCCGATGCCCAGGTCGTCGTGAAGGTCCTGGTCCGCTGGGTCGTGCCGCAGTAGGTCCAGATGATGCCGAAGCAGAGCGTCGAGATGCGGGGCAGCTCGCCGAGGCCCGCGGGTGACGAGCTGACGAGCACCGGCTGCGACGGCGACGACTGCACCTGGACGATCGCCGGGTACGACGAGTCGCTGCCGGGGCTCCAGAGCGGGCAGATCGCGACCCGCCCGGCGCGGTGCCGGATCGTCGTGCGGCTGGTCAGCTGGAAGCTGGCGCCCGACCGGGCGACGTCGCAGGCCCTCGGGAAGTTCGCCGCCGTCGCGCCGGTCGACGGGCTCCACCCGCTCGGTTCGCCGACGACGATCTTGGCGGTCGGGTCCGCGATGACCAGGGCGTGACGGTCGCCGTTGCTCTGGTTCGCCGAGGCGTCGTTCACGTCGAAGACGTACTTACCCGGACGGAACCAGAACGTCCGGTTGGGACATGAGCCGTCGAGCAGGTTGTTCAGCGCCGCGGTGTCGACGGCGTCGTAGCGTCCCGGATCGAAGGCGACCACCGAGCCCGCGGGGCACCCACCCACCGTCCGATCGCTGACGAGCTCGCTCTCGGAGAACAGCGAGCCGCGACGTGGCGTGAGCGGGTCGGCGAGGGTGCAGACCGGCGTCTGGTCCCGATCGCTCACCGATCGGGTCACGTCACCGGCCGAGGGATCCAGGGTGCCGCAGTTCGTCGGTCCGCTCCCCGCCCCCGGGACACCCTGCACGTACTGCCCCGCGACCGACGCGCCCGACTGACCGGAGGTCGAGGCCTGCACGTTGGCGCCGCGGGCGACGGTGACATCCGCGTCGAAGCGCAACGGATCCGCGCCGGTCGCGACGAGCGTGGGGTTCGCGATGCCGCCCGCCGGTGGTGTCACACCCGGTCGGTGGGTCGTGCCGACGATCTCGACCGGCGGGCCGCCGAGCGGGTCGGCCGACGGCTGGTTCGGGATCGTCATCATCGGCAGCGGCAGCGGTCGACACCGCAGCGTCACCTCGACGGCCGGCTGGTTGGGGCCCCCTGCGGGCGAATCGGCCCGCGTGCCCGCCGGCAGGTCGTTGCACGGGTTGTTGGCGACGCTGCGCGTGAGCCGGCCGATGCCCGTCTCGAGCGCGGCGTCCGCGGCACGTCGTTCCCGAGCCTGCTGGCCCTGCACCGCGGTCAGTCGGCTGCTCGCCAGCGACAGGCTGAGCAGGGCGACCATCACCGTCGCGGTCAGCGCGATCGCGCCGAGCACGAACAGCAGCGCGACACCCGACTGCCCCCGTCGGCACGACCTGCGCAGCCCACTCATGGCCTGGCCCCCGGGGGCGAGGTGGGGCCCCACAC